>NZ_JBEZXZ010000030.1:0-63299 GCF_040638275.1 Actinoplanes sp. NPDC026623
TTGGTTTTTCCCCCCGCTTGTCCAGCCGTTGTCGGCCGGGCATGCAGAGAAGATTCCGGTCTGCGCGGTGCACCCCCAGGTCCCGAACAGGTGCCACCCGGTTGCGGACGGCCCGAACAGCGCGACTTGAGGATTTCGCCGCTCGAAAACCTCGCCATACAGGTGATACCGGACACGAAACGGGGCGCTTGGCCGGGCGACGCGGTCAGTCAGACCGCGGCGTCCCGCGCCGGCAGAAGCACCCGCGCGCCAGGCACCGGGGGGTTAGGTCAGTTCGCCTTCCAGCAGGCCCATCGTGTATTTGTCGTACCAGCGGCCGTCGCGGCGGAAGACCTCGCGCAGCCGGCCCTCCTCCACGAAGCCCACCTTCTTGTACACCTGCCGAGCCGCGTGGTTGTCCGCCACCACCGTCAGCGTGATCTTGTGGAGGCGCATCTTGTCGAAGCCGTACCGGCACGCCCGGCGGACCGCGTCCGTGGCGTAGCCCTTGCCCCAGCAGTCCTTCTCGCCGAGATAGATGTCCAGGTCGGCGTTGCCGGTCTCGGGCTCGGCGCCGTGCAGCCGGACCAGGCCGACGAGCCTGCCGTCGGCTATCGCCTCGATGCCGAGGAGCACGTCGCCGTAGTCGTTGGCCGGCCGCTCCTGCAGGAACGCCCGCACCCGGGTCAGCGGCTGCGCGTAGTTGTCGTTCATCCAGCGCATGACCTCGGGATCGTGGTTCCACCGCCAGAGCGCGTCGGCGTCGGACGGCTCCATCGCCCGCAGTTTCACCAGGTCACCCACGACGAACAAGGACTGCCTCCGATCGGTGTTACGGACCCCGCCAGTATCAGCACGGGTTCAAGGCCGCGATCCGCGGGTAGGGACAGGTGGTGAAGATAGGCCTGCGGCTCACCACGGCGGCCATCCTCGCGCTTCTCGCGCTGGTGCCGTTCGCGCTGCTCGCGGTCCTCGTCGCCCGCGGCTGGACGCCGCTGCACGACCTCGACGTGGCCGTCACCGACACCCTGCACGAATGGGCGCTGGGCCACCCCGGCTGGACCCGCGCGACCCGGTGGTGGACGACGATCTTCTCACCCAACCCGCTGCGGCTGGCGGCGCTCATCCTGGTGATCTGGCTGGTCCGGCGCCGCTCCCGCCGGCTTGCGCTGTGGGTGGCGATCACGATGGTGGTCGGCGGGGTGCTCGGCCCGTTGCTCAAGCTGCTGGTCGGCCGGATCCGGCCCGAGTTGCTCGACCCGGTGGCCCGCGCGGCCGGCCAGTCGTTCCCGTCCGGGCACGCCCTCAACGCGACCCTGACCGCCGGCGTGTTCGTGCTGGTGCTGCTTCCGATGGTCCGGGAGGGCAGGCGGTGGCTGCTCTGGGGTGCGGCGATCGTGCTGGCCGTGCTGACCGGTCTCACCCGCGTCGTGCTCGGCGTGCACTGGACCAGCGACGTCGTGGCGGGCTGGCTGCTCGGGGTGGCGGTGGTCGCGGCGACCGCGGCGGCGTTCACCCCGCTGCGGCCCGGCACGGTGGTCGAGGAGGGCCTTGATCCTCAGCTGGCCGGCACGGACGGCGAGCCGCCGCGCCGGTGATGCCGGCGCGGCGGCCCGGGGTCAGTTGCGCCTGCCGATCATGCCGTGTGGGTCGAGCACGTATTTGCGTGCCGCGCCCTGGTCGAAGTCGCGGTAGCCCTGGGGTGCCTGGTCGAGCGGGATCGGCGTCGCGTTGACGTTCTTCGCGATCTGGACCCGGTCGTGCAGGATCGCCATCATGAGCGCCCGGTTGTACTTCATCACCGGGCACTGGCCCGTGACGAACGAGTGCGACTTGGCCCAGCCGAGGCCGAGCCGGATGGACAGCGAGCCCACCTTCGCCGCCTCGTCGACCCCGCCGGGGTCGCCGGTGACGTAGAGGCCGGGAACCCCGATCGCGCCGCCGGCCCTGGTGAGGTCCATCAGCGAGTTCAGGACGGTCGCCGGCATCTCGGTCTCGGCGTTCGCGCCGTGGCCGCGCGCCTCGAATCCGACCGCGTCGACGGCCGCGTCGACCAGGGGCTGGCCGATCGCCGGCGCCGACCGGCCGAGGATCTGCTGCACCTGCTCCGCCGGGTCGGCCTGGGCGACGTTGACGGTCTCGCAGCCGAAGCTGCGCGCCTGTTCCAGCCGCTGTTCGTTGAGGTCGCCGACGATGACGACGGCGGCGCCGAGCAGGAAGGCCGAGGTCGCGGCGGCGAGGCCGACCGGGCCCGCGCCGGCGATGTACACGGTGGATCCGGTCGTGACGCCGGCGCTGACGCACCCGTGGTATCCGGTGGGGAAGATGTCCGTCAGCATGGCAAGGTCGAGGATCTTCTCCAGGGCCTGGTCCCGGTCGGGGAATCTCAGCAGGTTCCAGTCCGCGTACGGCACCATGACGTACTCGGACTGGCCGCCGACCCAGCCGCCCATGTCGACGTAGCCGTACGCCGAGCCGGGCCGGTCCGGGTTCACGTTGAGGCAGACGCCGGTCCTGCCTTCCTTGCAGTTGCGGCACCGCCCGCAGGAGATGTTGAACGGCACCGAGCAGATGTCGCCGACCTTGATGTACTCCACGTCCGGGCCGGTGTCGACGACCTCCCCGGTGATCTCGTGCCCGAGCACGAGCCCCTCGGGGGCGGTGGTGCGCCCGCGGACCATGTGCTGGTCGCTGCCGCAGATATTGGTGGCGACGGTCTTGAGAATCACGCCGTGCGGCGTCCTGCGGCCGACGTTGGCCTTGTTGACGCCGGGGCCGTCCTTCATTTCGTAGGTCGGATAATCACTGTCTCGGACTTCGACGTCGCCCGGGCCCCGATAGACAACCGCTTTGTTGCCTGTCATCTCGTTGCGCTCCATTCCTGATCGAACTCGACTGTGGCCGGGTTTTTTCGGTCAGGCGCGTCACCTCCTCTCGACCGCAGGGTGACTGCGGGCGGGGCAGGCGAGCGATCGGGTCGCGGGGCTACGGTTGCCGGACACCGCCGATGAACGGATGCGGGTCTACGACGGGATTGCCACACCGCCTCCCTCGCCATGTTTCCCGGGACGCAGGGGAAAGAAAACCATCGATACTGACAAGACGCGTCGATAGTCGCATTACTGGCATACCGGGGCGCGGGCTACCGGGTCCTGGCCAGGCGGGCGACGGCGCGTTGCCTGAGCGCGAAGCCCTCCTTCGCCACGTCGCGCAGGCGCGCGACCATCGGCGAACGGGAGCGGCGTGCCCACGGCACCGGCACCTCCGTGGTGCCGTACTTGGCCTTGTAGGAATTGCCGCCGACGAAGTCGAACTCGGTGACGCCCCGGCCCTTGGCCCAGCGCAGCGCGTGCCAGATGAGTGCCTCGTTGGGGCGCAGATGCTGGTGTTCCCGGTAGCTCGCGCCGCCCCAGAAATACATGGTGCGGTGATACCAGGGCAGGACCGCGGTGGCGATGCACCGGCCCTCGCCGTCGCGGGCCCGCAACAGCAGAATGCTGCCGGCCGGGGCGAGATTCCGGATCAGTGAGCGGACCCGCTCGATCGAATAGGTGGGCACCAGATTCTGCTTGGCGAATACGTCGCGTAATTGATCGTAGAATTCATCGGCGAATGTCGGATCGTCGCCGGACGCCTCTTCGATGACCACTCCGGATTTTCCGGCCTTGCGGATGTTGCGGCGGCAGGCGCTCGCCATGGCGCCGAAGAGGTCGTCCTCGGCCGGGCTCAGATCGATCACCGCGGTCGGCGCGGCGGCCCAGCGCAGGCCGAGCCCCTCGAGGTCCGCCTCGGTGAGGCCGCGGTCGCGGATCTCCAGGTGCGCGGCGCCGAGATCGCCGAACGCGAACGGCATCAGGGCCTCCAGCGCGGCGCGGCGCGGAATCGACGATTCCAGGTTGAAGCCCACGTAGGAGGTGGTCCAGCCGGCCATCGGGCTGCCCAGGATGCGCAGGCCGTACCGCTTGGTGAGCAGGCCGGTGAAGTGCCCGACGGTGCCGGTGCCGTCGGTGATCGTGGCGAGGACCGGCTCGGCGCGTTGCGACTGCGCCACGAACCGCAGCCACGGCTCGGTGTGAAAGATCAACCGGTCCGGATAGGTGGCCCGGTCGGACCAGAGCGCGGGCGTCGGCTCGACCCGTTGTAGTCGAAGCATGTAATCCTCCCTTGTGGCGGATGATGCCCCGCGGGAAGCTCATTCCGCAAGGACCGTTCAGGCCCTTCTCGAATTGACGTGAGCATTCCTCATGTTCCCTATGACAATTGCTACTGACGCCACCCACCATCCATTTGCAAGAGTGAGTTGGTCGACAAAGCAGACGAGCGGAGGGGTGCCCAGCGTGGAGTCGCAGACCCGCATCAAGCGCCGCCTGAACGAGTTGGGGCTGCGCAGCCGGCTCCGGGCCCGGCCGCGGGCACAGGGCCGGGTGCTGGCGCCGGCCGGGATGTTTCGCCGCCTGCCGACCACCGCGGGGCTCTACTTCCCCTTCTACCACGACGTGCCGGCGGGCTACGCCGGCGACCTGCGCCGGCACCTGCGGACCTTCAAGCGGCTCGGGCCGATGGTCTCCTGGGACGAGGCGCTTGACGTCCTGGCCGGCCGGCGCGAGCTCAACGGGCCGATGTTCTGCCTCTCCTTCGACGACTGCCACCCCACCTGGCTCGACGTGGCCGCGCCGATCCTGCGCGACCTCGGCGTGCCGGCCACCTTCTTCCTGACCACCGGCATGGTCGGCAGGCCCGGCAACCTCACCTGGCAGGACTGCCGCGACCTGCTCGCGCAGGGATACCACTTCGGCTCGCACACGATCACCCACCAGCGCCTGTCCGATCAGGACGACGGCGCCGCGCTCCGCGAGATCCGCGACTCGAAGCACGAGATCGAGGACAGGCTCGGCGCGACGGTGCGCGACTTCGCGGCCCCTTACGGCAGCCTCGTCGACTTCGGCGACCGCGAGCTCGACGCCGTACGCGAGGCCGGTTATCGCAGCTTCGCCACGACGCTGCGGGCACCGATGCACCCGGGTGACTCGCCGATGTTCATCCAGCGTCAGGGCCTGCACCCGGCCTGGCCGATCTGGGCCGTCAGGACGCGCGTCCATGACTGACGCCCGCATCTACCTGTCACCGCCGGACGTCAGCGGCATCGAGCGCAAGCTTCTGCTGGAGGCGTTCGACTCCAACTGGGTGGCGCCCGTCGGCCCGGACCTCGACGCGTTCGAGGCTCAGGTGGCCGGCCTGCTCGGCGTGCGGCACGCGGTGGCGCTCAGCAGCGGCACCGCGGCGCTGCACCTGGCGCTGGTCGCCGCCGGCGTGCGCCGCGGCGACACCGTGCTCGTCCCGTCGTTCACGTTCGCCGCGACCGCGAACGCGGTGATGTACCTCGGCGCCCGGCCGATCTTCCTCGACAGCACGCCGGAGAGCTGGAACGTCGACCCCGGCCTGGTCGCCGGCGAGCTGCGCGACCGGGCGGTCCGCGGCCAGGTGCCCCGGGCGGTCGTCACCGTCGACATGTACGGCCAGTGCGCCGACTACGAGCCGCTGCTCGAGGCGTGCGACCGCTACGGCGTCGCGCTGATCGAGGACGCGGCCGAGGCGCTCGGCGCGTCGTACCGGGGCCGCCCGGCGGGCTCGTTCGGCCTGGCCGGGGTGCTCTCCTTCAACGGCAACAAGATCGTCACCACTGGCGGCGGCGGGATGCTGGTCACCGACGACGACCGGGTCGCGGCGCAGACCCGGCACCTCGCCACCCAGGCCCGCGAGCCGGTGGCGCACTACGAGCACCGCACGGTCGGCTACAACTACCGGCTGAGCAACCTGCTCGCGGCCGTCGGACGCGGCCAGGTGCAGCGCCTCGACGACCTGGTCGCCGCCCGCGCGGCGACGGCCCGCTACTACCGCGCCGCGCTGGGCGACCTGCCCGGGCTGACCTTCATGCCGGTCGCGGAGTACGGCAAGCCCAACTGGTGGCTCACCTGCCTGCTGGTCGACGCCGGCGAGTTCGGCGCCGACCGCGACCGGATCCTCGCGCACCTCGCCACGCTCAACATCGAGGCGCGCCCCACCTGGAAGCCGATGCACCTGCAGCCGGTGTTCCGCGACTGCGCGATGCGCGGCGGCGAGGTCAGCGCCGACCTGTTCCGGCGTGGCCTGTGCCTGCCGAGCGGATCCGCACTCACCGACGACGACCGGCAGCGCGTGGCGGACGCCGTCCGCGCGGTGATCCGGTGACGGCCGAGCAGGAGGGTGACGGCGGGATGCGCATCGTCTACATACACCAGTACTACTGCAACCCGCGGATGACCGGCGGCATCAGGTCCTACGAGCAGGCGCGCAGGCTCGTCGCCCGCGGGCACGAGGTGCACGTCATCACCACCGACATCACCCCCGGCAAGCGCTCGCTCGGCTGGCGGCAGACCGACGACGACGGGGTACGGGTGCACTGGTTCTCGGTGCCGTACTCCAACAACATGTCCTATGCCCGGCGGCTGCGCGCCTTCGCCGAGTTCATGGCGCTGGCGGCGGCGAAGGCCGCCGGGCTGAAGGCCGACCTGGTCTTCGCCACCAGCACCCCGCTGACCGTCGCCGTCCCCGGCATCATCGCGGCCCGGCTGCGCCGCGTGCCGTTCGTCTTCGAGGTCCGCGACCTCTGGCCCGAGGTGCCCATCGAGATGGGCGCGCTGCGCAACCCGGTGCTGCGCGGCCTCGCCGGCGCCCTGGCGAACCTCGCCTACCGCAACGCGGCGGAGGTCGTCGCCCTCTCCCCCGGCATGGCCGCCGGCGTCACCGCCCGCCGCCCGGGCACCAGCACCACGGTGATCCCCAACGCCGCCGACCTGGACCTGTTCGAGGTGCGGCCCGAGGCCGTGCGGCGCTTCCGCGACGAGCACCGCTGGCTCGGCGACCGGCCCCTGATCGTCTACACCGGCGCCCTCGGCGCCGTGAACGGCGTCGACTACCTGGTCCGGGCCGCCCTGCGGATGCGCGACATCGACCCGGACGTGCAGGTCCTGATCGTGGGCCACGGCAAGGAGTGGGAGGACACCCGGCAGCTCGCGGCCGGGCACGGCCTGCTCGACGCGAGCGTGCACATGTGGGAGAAGGTGCCCAAGGCCGACCTGCCGGTGATCCTCGGCGCGGCCACCATGTCGACGAGCTTCGTCCGGCCCATCCCCGCCCTCTGGGAGAACTCGGCGAACAAGTTCTTCGACGCGCTCGCCGCCTCCCGGCCCATCGCCATCAACTACGGCGGCTGGCAGAGCGAGCTGTTGCGCGAGACCGGCGCGGGTCTGGTGCTCGACCCCTACGACGCCGACGCGGCGGCCGGCCTGCTCGCCGGGCACGTCCGCGACGAGCCCTGGCTCAAACAGGCGCGCGAGGCCGCGCACCGGCTCGCGGTGGAGCAGTTCTCCCGCGACCTGCTCTTCGCACGCTTCGAGGCCGTGCTCAACCGTGCGGCGGCCACCGGGCGACGGGGCCGGGCCGCCGCCCGTGCGGCCCTGTCCGAGCAGTCGTGACGATCGGGAGAGGGCAGACGTGGAACTGCGGGAGTACGTACGGGCCTGCCGGCGCCGTTGGGTGTGGATCGTCGTGCCGGTGCTGCTCGCCGCCGGTGTCGCCGCGGGCCTGACGCTCACCGGGAAACCCGCGTACCGGTCGTCCATGATCTTGTTTGTCACCACCGGCGCCGGCGACCCGGACGCCAAGGCCAGCCGGCTCAACTCCTACATCGCCCTGCTCACCGGGCCGCGGGTGGCCGAGAGCGTGGTCAAGGACCTGGGCCCGGAGTTGAGCGCCGCGCAGGTGCAGAAGAGCCTCTCCGCGCAGGTGCAGGAGGGCACCGACCTGCTGGTCGTCTCCGCGACCGACTCGTCGGCCGAGCGCAGCAAGTCGATCGTCACCACCGCTACCGCCGTCCTGATCGGCCTGGCCCGGCAGCTGGATCCGCCGGTCGCCGGCGAGGGCCCGCGGCCGTCCGTGTCGATCGCCCAGAACCCGGTCACGGTCCGCCAGCCCGGCAACCTGTCCCGCAACATCGGCTTCTCGGCGGTGCTCGGGCTGCTGATCGGCGCGGCCGCGGTCGCGGTGCGCGAGGCGACCCGCAGGACCGTCACCGACGAGGACGACCTGCGCCGCCTCGGCCTCGGCACGGTCGGCGTCATCTCGATCGGCGGCCGGTCCGGCCGGGGCGGCTCCCCGGACGAGGCGCTCGCCGAGGCGTTCCGGCGGCTGCGGAGCCTGCTGCCGGACATCGCCGGCTTCAAACGCCCCGGCGCGCGCGGCACCTCCCTGCTGCTCACCGGCTCCAACGAGAAGGAGGGCACCACCGCCGTCGCCTGCGGCCTGGCCATCGCCATGGCCGAGACCGGCGCCCGGGTGGTGCTCGTCGACGCCAACCTGCGCGCCCCGGCCCTCGGCCGGTACCTGTCGCTGGACACCAGCCGCGGGCTGGCCGACGTGCTGACCGGCGCGGCCCGGGTGCCCGACGTGCTGCAGGATTCGCTGGACGGCCGGCTGACCGTGCTGCCCTCGGGCGACCCGTCGCCCGACCCGGGCGTGATCCTGGCCTCGCCGACCCTGGGCGCCACCCTGCGCAGCCTCACCGAGCGCTTCGACATCGTGCTGGTGGACGCGCCGCCGCTGCACGCCGTCGCGGACGCCGCCGTGCTGAGCAAGGTGACCGACAGCGCCCTGCTCGTGGTGCGGGCCAACCGCACCCGCACGGCGGACGTCGAACGCTCGACCGACCTGCTGCAGCGGGTGGGTGCCCGGCTCGCCGGCGCCGTGCTCAACGCGCTGCCGCGCAAGCTGCCGACGAGCGGGACCTGGCACCGGGAGAATTCGCTGGCGCAGCCGCACGATCCGGAGCTGGTGGCCCGCCTCTTCGGCGAGGGGAAGGGCCCCGACGAGGGCGCCGCGTCCGACGAGACCATCACCTTCCCCGCGTACGGCGGGCCGGTCCGGGGCCGGGCCCAGGTGGTCAAGGCCACCATCGGCACCGGCGAGGACGAGCCGAAGCCCGCCGAGCCCGCGCCCGAGCCCGCCCTCGAACCGGCGCCCGAGCCCAAACCCGAGCCCAAGCCCAAGCCCGAGGGTGGCGCCGCCGCGCGGGGGCAGGCCCGGGTCGTCGTCAACGAGGTGCCCGCCGCGGGCGCGGAGCAGCCGAAGCTTCCCATCCAGCGCGGCACCGACGAAAAGCCGCAGCCCGGTGAGTGAGCTGCAGGCCGAGCAATCGGCCGCGGCGCCGACGCGACGCGGCGCGTCGGCCGGCTGGGCCCGCAACCAGCTGCGCGAGCCGTACCTGCAGCTGCTGGCCTCGCAGGTGCTGACCGGCGGAGTCGCCCTGGCCGCCAACATCCTCATGGTCCGCGCCCTGAGCCCGTCCGGCCGCGGCGAGGTCGCCCTGATGCTGCAGGTCGTCTACCTCACCACCCAGGTGCTGCTGCTCGGCACCGAGCGCAGCTTCGTCGCCAGTTACCACGACGCCGCGCCCGCGGTCGCCGTCCGGGCGTACGGGCGGTTGCTGCTGGTGCCGTGTCTGCTCGGCGCGGCCGCGGCCGTCGTGTTCACCTCGGTGGCGCCGGAGCGGCTCGATCCGGGCACCGACATCGTCGCCATGCTCGGCGCCTACGCGCTCGTCGAGACGGCGATCCTCGCGACCCGGGCGGTCGCCATCGCCACCGGCCGGATGGCCGACTTCCTCTACGCCCGGGTCATCGAGTCGCTGCTGTTGCTGGCGCTGCTGGTCACCCTCTTCGTCGCCGACGTCTCGCACCCCGTCGTGTGGATCCTCGCCTACCTGCTCTCCGGCGCCGTGCCCACCTGCACCTTCCTGACCATCTGGCTGCGGCAGCCGGTCCGGACCGCGGCCGCGGTGCCACCCGGCCAGAACCGCCGGGTACGCAAGGAGGGGCTCGCCCTCTTCCCCGCCGCGCTGTCCAACATGGCGATGCTGCGGGCGGACCGCCTGGCCCTGCCGGCGCTCGCGTCCACCTCCGCCCTCGGCCTGTACGCCAGCGTGGCGACGATGACGGAACTGCTGGCCTGGCCGCTGCGCGCGTACGCGGACTCGCGCCTCGGCAGGTGGCGGGCGACGCACCGCGACGGCGGGCTGAACGCCCGGCCCATCGTGGTCACCGCCGCCGTCTACGCCCTGGTCGTCGCCCCGCTCGTGGCCGGCGGCCTGTACCTGCTCATCGTGCCGGTGTTCGGCGACCAGTACGCCCCGGCCAAGGTCGTCGTGCTGCCCCTGGTCGCCGCCGCCGGCCTGTACGCGGTGTCGCGGATCAGCCTGGGCCTGCTCATCGCGAAGGGACACAACGCGCTGGTCTCCGCCGCGGAGATCACCGGATTCGTGGTCAGCTTCGCCGCGTACCTGCTGCTGATCCCGCGGTACGGCCTCCTCGGCGCGGCGTACGGCTCGCTGCTGGGCTACGGCTCCTGCCTGATCTTCGCCCTGGTGACGAGCCGGCTGGTCCGGGACCGGGCGGTGGCGCCGTGAACACCCTGGGCTGGCTGCGCACCCCGCGGGTCTTCCTGGCACCCGGCCTGGTGCTGACCCTGGTCGCCATCGGCGGCCGGTTCACCCTCGACCGCGCCGGGTTCGTCGACCTGGCCTGGGTGGACCTGCGGGTGATCGGCCTGATCGTCGCCCTGGTGGTGCTCACGGTCGACGGGGCGCGCCGGCCGCACGCGCTCGCGGCGCCTCGCCGGGAGGGCTGGCTGGTGGTGACCATGCTCTTCTTCCTCTTCCAGATCGCCTCCGGATTGTGGGCACCGAGCGCGTCCCGGGCCGGCCCGCAGACGCTCGACCTGGTCCTGATGGCCGTGCTGACCCTGGCCTACTACTTCTACACGGTCGGCGACCCGGCGGCCGTCGCCCGCACCACGTTCCTGCTGTTCTTCGTCGCGGCGATCGTCTTCGCGCTCGCCGCGCTGTTCATCAACGGTCCCGGCGAGCAGGGCCGCTACTCCGCCTTCGGCGGCGGCCCCAACGTGTTCGTGCGCATCGAGATCATCGGCGTGATCAGCGCGGTCGCCCTCTACCTCTCCACCAGGCGGATCCTGCCGCTGCTGGTCATCCCGCTGTTCCTGCTGGCGGCGGTCCTGTCCGGCTCGCGCGCCGGCCTGCTGGCCGGCGTCGCGGTCGGCGTCGCCGGGCTCTGGCGGATCCGGCGCCGGCTGCACGCCGGCTTCACCGTGGCGGCCGGCGCCGTGCTGGTCGCGGCGACGGGCGTCATCTGGGCGTTCGCGCCGCCCGCCTTCACCGACCTGTTCCAGGAACGCTTCGTCGAGCAGACCGTCCAGCAGCACTACCTGTCGGACCGCACCGACATCTGGGCGGCCGCGTGGCGCCTCGCCGTCGAGCATCCGCTCGTCGGCTCCGGCCTGGACGGCTTCTACGGCCTCATCGGCGTCAACCAGGCCGTCGAGTACCCGCACAACTACCTGCTCGCGGTCGCCGCCGAGGGCGGGCTGGCCGGGATCGGGCTGCTCACCGCCGCGATCGTCCTGTGGGCCCGGACGATCCGCGGCGGCGGGCACCCGCAGGCGACCGCCCTCGCCGCGTCATCGGCCGTGTTCGTGGCCCTGAGCAGCCTGTTCTCCGGCGACTACTACGACGCCCGGCTCGCCTGGATGTTCGCCGCGCTGGCCGCCGGCGCGGCGGTGACCCCGCCCGCGCCGGTCGCGTCCGAGCCGCCGGTGCGGCTGCGAGAGCCGGTGACCCGGTGAGCGAACGCGCGAGGGTCTGCCGCCGCAGCGTGCTGCTGCTCGGCCTGGTCTCGCTGACCGCCGCCAGCGCCCCGCCGAGCAACGAGGTGACGCCGGTCATGACCCCGCTGCCCGTCGCGGCGGCCGCGGCGCCCGGCTCGATCAGGCTCAGGTCCGTCGCGCACTGGACCACGGTGTTCGAGCAGAGCTGGGACTACCAGACCCGAACCAGCCTGCCGATGAGCCGGTCGACGGACAGCTGGGACCACTACGACCTGTCCTACTCGCTCGACGCCTGCACAGCGATGTTCCGGGCCACGGACGAGCGCCGCTACCTCGACCGCGCCCTCGAGATCGTCGAGAACGTCGCCGGATCCGCCGTCGCCTCGTCCTCGCTGCCCAGCAGCCGGTTCAAGGACCGCTACCGCGGCTGGGCCTCGTCGGCCTCCGGGCAGGGCGGCGAGGAGGTTCCGCTCTACGAGAGCTACTTCTGGCGGTACGCGACCGCGCTGCTGGTCGCCGTGCGGGAGTCGCCGGCGGTCTACCGCGACGCCGGATACCGCGGGCGTTACGAGCGGCTGCTGAGCTTCGCCGAGGAGCACATCTTCGACAAGTGGAACGCCCGCGGCGCCGGCGAGAACATCTACCGCGAGCGGACACACATGGCCGCGCACTGGGCGCTGATCTCGATGAACCTGGCGCGGATCACCGCGGACCCGGCACGCCGGGCGCGGTACCGCCAGGTCGTCGACAACATCGATCAGCACGTGCCCGGCACCCGCTCGGGCCTGCGTGCCCAGCTGCGGCGAAACCCGGCGGAGGCCACCGCCTACTTCTGGAGCGACGTCTGGGGATCGGCGCGGCGGCCGGGGCAGGACGTGAGCCACGGCAACGGCGTCATGGCGTACGTCGTCGAGGCCCGCGACCACGGCCGGTTCTGGACCGGCGCCGACATGGCGGCCTTCTCCCAACTGCTGACCAAGGTGATCTGGCCGGGGGCGACGACCTACCGCGAGTTCGTGGACGGCACCGGCGCCGACAACGGCTGGTTCTCCGACGGTTTCGTGAAGCTGGGTCGCTTCGACCCGGCCGTGCAACGGCGGCTCGAGGACCACCGGGTGGTCAACGATCAGTTCGCCGCGAACATGGCGTTCAACGCCCGGGTGCTGGGGTCGTAACCGGGCTGGAAGGAAAGGCGACAAGATGACGGCATCGCCGCGCGCTGCACTGCTGGATCCGTCCGCACGGGAGTGGAAGGAGGCCCTGCAACGAGCCGAGCACGACATGTACCACGAGAGCGAATACGTCGTGCTCGACGCACGGCTGTACGGCGGCAGGCCGATCGCGTTCTCGTACTCCGAGGACGGGCACCGGCTGCTGATGCCGCTGATCGTGCGCGACATACCCGGCTCGGACCTGCGCGACGCGCTGTCCCCGTACGGGTATCCGGGCCCGGTCAGCGACGCGCCGGCCGACGTCGGGTTCTGGGAGCGGGCCTGCACCGCGATGATCTCGACGCTGCGTGCCGAGGGCATCGTGTCGGTCTTCGTCCGGATGCACCCGCTGCTGCGGGCGCCGCTGGAGACGCTCGGCGGCTTCGGCGCGATGGTCCGGCACGGCGAGACGGTGTCGATGGACCTGACCGTCAGCCTCGAGGAGATGTGGCGGCAGACCCGCAGCGACCACCGCAACCACATCAACCGGGCCCGCCGCGACGGCACCCGGATCGTGTTCGACGACTGGGACCGCCTCGGCGAGTGGGTCGACGTCTACCACGACAACATGCGCCGGGTCGGCGCCACCTCGTACTACTTCTTCACCCGCGAGCACCTCGCGGCGATGCACGACGCGGTCGGCGACCGCATGCATCTCGCGGTCGCCCTCGAGGGCGACGAGGTGGTCGGCGGCAACACGTTCTTCGAACACGAGGGCATCGCCACCGGCTACGTCTCGTCCACCCGGCGCGCTCCCCGCCGGTACGCCGACGAGTTGCTGTACGACGAGGTCCGGCGCTGGTGCAAGAGCCGCGGCGACACCGTGTTCCACCTCGGCGGCGGCAAGGGCGGGTGCAACGACTCGCTCTTCTCGTACAAGGCGGGCTTCTCGCCGAGCCGGCACCCGTTCCACACCTGGCGCGTGGTGACCGATCGGCCCGCGTACCGGGAACTGGTCCGGCAGCGCACGCCGGAGGCCGACCCGGAAGACCTGTCCGCCACCTTCCCGTCCTACCGTTAGGAGTTCGGCATGCGCATCAACTGCGTCGGCGGGGGACCCGCCGGCCTGTACTTCGCGGTACTGGCGAAGCTGGCCGACCCCACCCACGAGGTGACGGTCCTGGAACGCAACCCGGCCGGCGTCACCTACGGCTGGGGTGTCGTCTTCTGGGACGACCTGCTCGACGACCTGTTCCGCTACGACCCGGTCAGCGCCCGCCGGATCTGGGACGCGTCCTGCCAATGGGACGAGTACGAGGTGCGCGCCGCAGGCAAGGCGGTGACGCACCTGGCCGGCTACGGCTTCAGCCTGGGCCGCAAGATCCTCCTCGACATCCTGACCCAGCGGGCGACCGAACTCGGCGTCGACGTCCGGCACCGCGACGAGTTGAGCCCGCAGGACGGCCTGCCGGACGCCGACCTGGTGGTGGCCTGCGACGGCGCCGGCAGCCGGATCCGCGAGCAGTACGCCGAGCACTTCGGCGCCGACATCGAGGTCGGCCGCAACAAGTACATCTGGCTCGGCACCCCGCACGTCTTCGAGACGTTCACCTTCGGCTTCGAGCAGACCGCGGCCGGCTGGATCTGGTACCACGCGTACCCGTTCAACACCGAGACCAGCACCTTCATCGTCGAGTGCGCCCCCGAGACCTGGACGGCGCTGGGGTTCGGCCGCCTCGACGCCCGGGAGGGCACCGCGCTGCTGCAGGAGATCTTCGCGGCGCACCTCGGCGGCCGGCCGCTTGTCGACCATCGCGCAGAGGTCGGCGGCACCGGCTGGCTCAACTTCCGCCGGCTCACCAATCAGCGCTGGGACCACGGAAACGTCGTGCTGATGGGCGATGCCGCGCACACCACGCATTTCGCGATCGGCTCGGGCACGAAGCTGGCGATGCAGGACGCGATGGCGCTGGCCGACGCATTGTCCTCAGGGGACGAACCCGCCGTCGCGCTGGAACGATACGAGCATCGCCGAAAGGCGGCCCTGGCGCCGCTGCAACGTGCCGCAAAGGCCAGTAGTGAATGGTTCGAACGGGTGCAAGACTATGTGAACCTGCCCGCGAAACAGTTCTCCTATGCGCTGTCCGACCGGCGGGGCGAATATCCGATGTGGAGATATCTGCTGCACGTCGTGACGCAGAATGCGATCCCCCGCACACTGTTGCGCTGGATGCTCAGCGCACGCCGGTGGAGCCGAGCCCGGCGCAGGCCCGGCATCTCGCGCACCGCGCCGGCCGGGCGCCCGCCGCAGCGTTACGAGGTACGAGCAAGACCAGCAAAGGGGTGACCGAATGGCCGAAGCCGCCCTGCTCGATCCCGGCGACGCCGCGTGGACCGACGCGCTGAGCCGGATCAGGCACGACGTCTACCACCTTCCCGAGTACGTGCGCATGGACGCCGGGCTCTCAGGTGGCGCTCCGGCCGCCCTCCGATACGACGAAGCGGGGCACGTCCTGCTGCTCCCCCTCGTGCTGCGCGCCGTGCCGGACACCGACCTGCGCGACGCGATCTCCCCGTACGGTTACCCCGGCCCGGTGGGTGACACCGCCGACCCGGCCCTCTGGTCGCGCGCCGCGGCGGCGATGGCCGAGACGCTGGGCGCCCGCGGCATCGTCACGGCCTTCGTCCGGCTGCATCCGCTGCTGGCGGCCCCCGCGGCGGCGCTCGCGGGGACGGGCACGCTCGTGCGGCACGGCGAGACGGTCTCGGTGGACCTCACGCTGACGCCGGAGGAGATCTGGCAGCAGACCCACCGCTCGCACCGCAATCAGATCAACAAGGCCCGCCGGGCCGGCGTCTCGATCGTCTTCGACGACTGGGACCGATTCGACGACTGGATCGGCACCTACCACGCCACCATGCAGCGGGTCGGCGCGACGGACTTCTACTTCTTCACCTCGGATCACTTCCACCGGCTGCGCGCGGCGCTGGGCGATCGGATGCACCTGGCGGTGGCGCTGTCCGCGGACGGCGAGGTGCTCGGCGGCAACCTGTTCTTCGAGTACGGCGGGATCATGCACACCCACCTGCAGTCGACCCGGGACGGCGGCGTCCACTACGCGGACAAGCTGCTCTACGACGAGGTACGCGGCTGGGGCCGGGAGCGGGGCAACACGATCCACCACCTCGGGGGCGGGCTCGGCGGGGCGGCCGACTCGCTGTTCGCGTACAAGGCGGCGTTCGGCGCGGGCCGGCACACCTTCCGCACCTGGCGGGTGGTCACGGACCCGGAGGCCTACGAGAAGCTGGCCGGCCCGCCGACGCCGGAGGCGATGGCGGGCCGCTTCCCGCCCTACCGCTAGGGCGCGGACCGGCTGCCGCCGTGCGAGCCGACCAGGGCGTCCGCCACCTCCGCGGCATCCGCCTCGGCGACGTCGGCGGGATACTCCGGCAGGAGGTCGTCCCAGACGACCAGCCAGGATCCGAGGAACTGCGTCTGGCCCTCCGGCCGGGCGAAGAACCAGACGTGCAGATGCGCGGCGCCGTCGCCGAGGCGGTAGACGTGCGCCCGCGAGATGTGCGGCAGGGCCTGCACGTGCCGGACGATGCGCGTGGTCAGCAGCCCCAGCTCCGCGGCGAGCTCGTCGGGGAGCTCCGCCATGTCGTAGTGGTCGCGCGGATACAGCATGAGCGCCAGCGGCACGCCGACCCCCGGCACCCGGGCCAGCCGCCAGCGCTCGTTGAACCAGATCCCCTCGTCGCGCTCCCTGCAGATGTTGCAGTTCGCCGGGTCCTCGCCGTGCCGGTCGGGCTCGGGAAGCACCGGCGGGCGCAGCGGCGTGACACGCAACCCGTCCTGCTCGAACGGGCTGATCTCCCACCCCGTCATGCGTGACAGCGGAAGCCGCCGCTCGCCGTCCGCGGCGGCGACCGCACGGTCGTGGAACTGATCCGGACGCAAAGCCATGACGCGAAGACTATTACGCCCCGGCAAATGGTTTGATGTGTCCGGTGAGCAACCTTTGGGATGAGGAGTTCTCCCCCTCGACCGCCGCCCGGAACACCCTGCGCTGGGCGCACGAGATGGGCGCGGTAACGCTGGGCGAGGCGTACGACATGCTCGATCAGCTGGAGCTCAGCAACGACGTGCCCGAGGTGCTCGGCGAGGACGACACGGTCGAGGGCGTGCGGGAGGAACTCGAGTTCGGCATCGAGAACGCCGGGCCGGACACCCCGCTGTCGACTCTGCTGTAGTCCTACGCCTTGACCACGCCGCGGTCGTCGCCGGACGGCGACCACGGCTCACCGCCCCGGTAGGTCTCGATCTTGCCGCGGATCTGTTCCAGGTGGCCCTGCAGCCGGAGGATCTGATCCTCGACGCGCCGCCCGTGCGCCGTCAGAACCTCGGCCCGCTCGGTCGTGGTCCCCGCACCACCGCTCATGAGCTGCACGAACCGCAGCATCTCCGCGATCGGCATGCCGGTGTCGCGCAGGCAGCGCAACAACCCCAGCCACTTCAGGTCGATCTCGCTGAAGACGCGGCGCCCGGTCGCGGTGCGGCTGACCCGCGGCAGCAGGCCGATCCGTTCGTAATAGCGCAGGGTGTCCAGGCTGAATCCGCTGATCATGGCGGCCTGCTTCGGGGTGTGAGACACGCTCCGAGTCAACCACGGGCCCGCGATCGCCCTTGACCGGGAGCGCACTCCAGGATGCAGGGTTGGCCGGGCCGACCACGAAAGGCGGGCGCCCATGGCCACGACCGGCCTCGACCACTATTTCCTGCTCGGCTCGAGCGGACTGCGCGTCTCTGCGCTGGGCCTGGGCACGATGACCTTCGGAAGCGGCGGCTGGCACGCCGGCGAGGAGGCGTCGCGAGCCATCTTCCACCGCTATCTCGAACGCGGCGGCAACTTCGTCGACACCGCCGACATCTACGGCGGGGGCGCCGCCGAGGAGCTCCTGGGCAGGCTCGTCCGGGAGACCGGCGACCGGGACCGGCTGGTCCTCGCCACCAAGTTCGGCGGCCCGACCCACCCGGACGACCCCAACGGCCGGGGCAACGGCCGCAAGCACATCCTCGCCGCCGTCGACGCGTCGCTGCGCCGCCTGAACACCGACTACATCGACCTCTACTGGCTGCACCTCTGGGACCGGGTCACCGACTGCGACGAGGTGATGTCCACCTTCGACTCGCTGGTACGCGGCGGAAAGATCCGTGCCGTCGGGCTGAGCAACGTCCCGGCGTGGTGGGCGGCCAAGGCGCAGACGCTGGCCCACCATCGCGGCTGGGAGCCGGTCGCGGCGCTGCAGCTGGAGTACTCCCTCGCCGAGCGGAGCATCGAGTGGGAACACCTGCCCGCGGCCCGGAACCTCGGCATGGCGGTGGTGCCCTGGTCACCGCTCGCCAACGGCTTCCTCACCGGCAAGTACCGCCCGAACCCGGCGCCGGCCTCCGGTGCGGGGCGACTCGCCGAGGACCAGGGGTGGCCCGTCGCGGTCACCCTGACCGACCGGCATTGGCGCATCCTGGACGCCCTGACCGCGGTTGCCGCCGACGCCGGCGCGACGCCGGCGCAGGTCGCGCTCGGCTGGGTCGCCGGGCGGCCTGGAGTCGTCGGCACCCTGGTCGGCGCCACCACCGTCGCTCAGCTCGACGCCAACCTTTCCGCGCTGGAGCTCGACCTGACCGCCGGCCACCTGGCCACGCTCGACGCCGCGAGTCGTTCGACGCCGGCCATGACGCCGCATTCGCTGTACGCCCGGTTCCCCGATCGCCCGCCGTACATTCGGCGAACGGGCTGAGTCGTTGTGCGTGGCCGGTACCTTGTCGTCGTGAGAACGGTCTGTGTCACGGCACCCGAGGGCATCCCGTGGAACGTCCGCGTCGTGTGGGCGCCGCGCTGGCGGGCCCTCGCGCGCCGCTTCGGCGGCTGGCGGTCCAAGCGCTCCGGCTCCGGCGACGCGTTCGACGGCGCCCTTCAGCTCGGCGGCGACCTCCCGACGTCCGGGGGCGGGGGCGGGGGCGGCGGCGGGGGCGGCTTCGACCTGGGCGACGAGATCGCGGCGATCGCCATCATCCTCGTCGTGTTCGTCGTGGGTGTGGCGCTGTTCTGGTGGGTGCTGCTGCCGCTGCTCCTGGTGGTGCTCGACATCGTCATCGTGCTGATCCTCCTGGCGATGTCGATCGTGGCGCGCGTGCTGTTGCGGCGCCCGTGGACCGTCGAGGCGACCGCGCCCGGCCAGGGCCGGATCACCAACCACGTGGTCGGCTGGCGGGCCGCCCTGCGCCGCCGCGACGAGATCGCCGATTCCCTGCGCCACGGACTGCGCCCCGAGGCCTTGCCCAACCCCGTCCAGCACTGACCTGGGGCCGGCGCGTGTGCTTATCTTCTCAGGTGGCGCATCCCATCATGTTCGACGAGGCGGACCCGCTGCTGGGCCGGCTCCGCGAGCTTGCCCTGGCCTTTCCGGACGCGGCCGAGAAGATCTCCCACGGCCATCCCGCCTTCTTCACCACCAAGGTCTTCGCCTACTTCGGGGGCAGCGTGAAGGTCGACGGCGTCCACCGGCAGCACGAGCGGTCGGTCCTGGTGCTTGTCGATCCCGACGAGCGGGCGGTGCTATCCCAGGACCGGCGCTGCTACGTGCCGGCCTACCTCGGCGCCTACGGGTGGATCGGACTGGACCTCACGGACGACACCGACTGGGACGAGGTGGGCGAGTTGCTCGACGCCAGCTACCGGCGCACCGCCGGCCGGCGCCGGGTCGCGGCGCTCGACTCGAGGCGGCCCGAGTGAAGGTCATCGGTCTGGTCGGCGCCGGCCACATGGGCTCCGGGCTCGGCTGGGCGTTGCGCGAGGGCGGGCACGACGTCGTCACCTCGTTGTCCGGCCGGTCGGAGCGTACGGCCGGCCTGGCGGCGGACGCCGGGCTGCGCGTCGTCCCGCGCCCGGCCGACGTGCTGGCGCAGGCGGACGTGATTCTCGTGGTCACCCCGCCCGGCGCCGCGGTCGACGCCGCCACCGGGATCGCCGCGCTGGCCGGCGGCGGGTCCGCCCGGCCCCTCGTGGTGGACCTGAACGCCGTCTCGCCGACGACGGCCGGCGCCGCCGCCGAGGTGATCACCGCCGCCGGCCTGGAATTCGTGGACGGCTCCATCTCGGGACCGCCGCCGACGGTACGGCCCGGAGCGTCGATCTACCTCTCCGGCCCCCGCGCCGCCGAGGTCGCCGGGTTGAACTGGCGGCACGTCCGGCCCGTGGTCGTCTCCGGCCGCGTCGGCGCCGCGAGCGCGGTGAAGATGTCCACCGCGTCGGTCTACAAGGGCCTGATGGGGCTGATGGCGCAGGCGATCCGCTCCGCCGCCGAGTACGACGTCCTGGAGCCGGTCATGGCCGACCTGGGCGAGAGCTTCGGCACCCCGTACGAGGTGGCCCTGGCCTCGACCAAGGCGCACCGCTACGTCGCCGAGATGCATGAGATCGCGCGGTCGCAGGCCGCGGCCGGGCTCACGCCCGCGCTGTTCGAGGCGTTCGCGGCCGTGTGGGCCGACGTCGCGGGCCGGCCGCTGGCCGGCGGCCGGCCCGAAACCCTTCCGCGCGACTTCACCGCCCGTCAGGTGGCCGACGGGCTCAGCCCTTGAGCTGGGTGAAGCGGATGTGGTTGCCGAACGGGTCACGCAGGCCGCAGTCGATTCCGTAGGGGCGCTCGGTGGGCTCCTCGGTGAACTCGACGCCGAGGCCGAGCAGCGTCTCGTAGGTCTTGCGGCAGTCGTCCGTACTGAAGATCAGGCTCCCGCCCATGGCGCCCTTGGTCACCAGCTCGCGGACCTGCTGGGCCGTCTCCTCGGACATCTGCGGGCCGCCCGGCTTCTGCAGCAGGATCTGCCGGTCCGGGTGACCGGGGACGCTGACGGTCAGCCAGCGCATGAAGCCCATGTCGACGTCGCCGTTGACCTCGAGGCCGAGCTTGCCGACGTAGAAGTCGAGGGCCTCGTCCTGGTCGAGGACGTAAATCTGTGAGTGTGTGATCGCGGTGAACATGCTCGTCACGCTACTGGCCGGGGCGGGGGAAAACTTATCCAAAACGCTCAGCCACCCGGCGCCGCGGTCAGTCGCTCGGCCGCGTCCACGCCATCGTGAAGCAGGTCGGCACGCCCGAGGCCGCCGACTGCCGGCGGTACGCCCTCGGCGAGACGCCGACGATGTCGTGGAACGTGCGGCTGAAGGTGCCCGGGCTGCCGAAGCCGACCTGGAAGCAGATGTCCGTCACGCTGACGCCGGTCTCCCGGAGCAGGAACATCGCCCGCTCGACCCGGCGGCGCTGCAGGTAGCGGTGCGGCGTCTCGCCGAAGGTGGCCCGGAAGGTGCGGGTGAAGTGGGCCGGCGACACGTGGGCGATCCGGGCCAGGGCCGCTACGTCCAGCGGCTGCCCGTAGGCGCGGTCCATCGCGTCCCGGGCACGGAGCATGCGCCGGTTGGTCTCCTCGACGGCGCTGCCCACAGCGCCATCACATCACGTCCGCGCGGCCGGCGGCGGGCGGCCGTGAGGATCAGGCTCATCGGACCGCCCCCGAGGCCGGTGCGAACGCGGCCAGCACGCCGGCGGTCCGGCGGATCTCGTCCGGCCCGCATCGGTGGTCGACCGGCACGGTCAGCATCCGCTCGGCGAGGTCCGCCGCCTCCTCGTCGCCGCTCCACAGGCCGGTGCGGTCCTGGCGCCAGTGCACGGGCGCGAAGATGCCGTGGCCGGCCAGGCGGTCGCGCAGCGCGTCGCGGGTCTCCTCGGACGGGCACACGAGCTGCACCCGGAACGGCGCCGCGCCGGCCGGGCCGCCGGTCAGGACCCGCCAGGCGGGGCTGTGCTCGGGCAGGGCCGCGAGCAGCGCCTCGACGTTGCCGGTGCTCGCCGCCCGGAGCCCCGCCACGTTCAGGATCGGCAGCGTCGCCGCGGTGACGGCGCTGGCCGGGCCGGTGCTGCCGAGCAGGGCGTGCTCGCCCTGCTGCTGCAGCGCGCGGAAGCCCTCCTTGCCGATCGGCCGGCCGCCGAGCCAGGCCGACTTCAGCAGCATCGCGGCCAGCTTGAGGTGGGCGCCCGGGCTCTCCTCGCCGCGCGGCCGGGGCAGGTCGAGCCCCTGCGGTGACCAGAGCAGGCCGCCGTCGGGCAGCGGCAGCGTCTTGCGCAGCGAGGCGACGACGTACCCGGCGGTGCTCTCGCGCGCCCAGGTGCCGAACGGATCGTGCGAGTGGTCCTCCACGACCGCGACGCCGGGGTGTTCCTCCCGCCACGCGTCCCACGGCTCGCGGACGTCCCGCCCGAACAGGTTCTGGGCGAGCACCACGTCGCCGGGCTCGGCGAGCAGCGTCGCCCAGCGGGGGCCGTCGCCGTCCGGCAGGTGCCGGTACCAGGCGATCGGGACCTCCGCCGAGAGCGCCTCGACGACGCCCATGCAGAAGTAGGACGGCACGTGCAGCCGGCCGGCGGGTGCCAGCAGGCGCAGCACGGCGAGGAGCGCGCCGCAGCCGGTGGCGAACAGCGCGTGCCGGTCCGGCACCCATCGCGGCAGGCCGCCGCCCTGCTCGGCACCGAGCAGCGCGGCGGGATCCCAGTGGAACTCCGAACCGACCTCGCGGGGCGGTTCAGGCGGCACGGCGCACGTCCGCATCCGCATCCTGGGCCCTGCGGATGTTGAGCTCGTCGACGTGCACGGGCGCCTCGTCGCGCCGCAGGGTGGCGACCGTGCGCCAGAGGATCCGCAGGTCCAGCGCCGGCGACCAGTGGTCCACGTACCACCGGTCCAGCGCGAAGCGCTCCGGCCAGTCGATGTCGTCGCGCCCGTTGACCTGTGCCCATCCGGTGATGCCCGGCTTGACCTCCAGGCGGCGCCGGTCCTCGGCGGAGTAGTTGGCGGCCTGCGGCAGCACGTCCGGGCGGGGACCGACGAGCATCATCTGCCCGCGTACCACGTTGACGAGCTGCGGCAGCTCGTCGAGGCTGGTGCGGCGCAGGAACCGGCCGCAGCGGGTGATCCTCGGGTCGTTCTCCACCAGGCCGAACGGGTCGCTGATGCCGAGCTTCGCGCTGAGCGCGACGGAGTCGTGCACCATCGAGCGGAACTTCAGCATCCGGAACGGCACGCCGTCGCGGCCGGCCCGGTCCTGGACGAACAGGATTCCCTTGCCGTCCGCGATCCTGATCCAGATGGCGACGGCGAGGATCACCGGTGACAACAGCGCCAGGGCGAGGGCCGCGGCCAGGCGATTCAGGCAGTCCCAGAGCAGGCGTACGGGTTCCACGGCGCACTCCTTCGGCTAGAGCGACTCGACGATGGGTCCGGTCAGGCGGTGACGGGTGTCCAGCACGTAGCGGGCGTGGCGCACGACCAGGTCCAGGTCGAACGCGTCGTGGTCGGCGAGCAGCACCACGGCGTCGGCCGCGGCGATCTGCTCCTCGGTCAGCGCGACCCGCACGACCCGCTGGTCGACGTGCGCGTCCTCGACCACGTGCGGGTCGGCGGCGCGGACCTCGGCGCCCATGTCCAGCAGCAGCGACGCGATCCGCCGCGCCGGCGATTCGCGGGCGTCACCGGTGTTCTTCTTGTACGCCAGCCCGAGCAGCAGCACGGCCGAGCCGTTGACCGCCTTGCGCTGCCGGTTGAGCGCGGCGACCAGGCGCCGCACCACGTAGTCCGGCATGTGGTTGTTGATGTCGTTGGCGAGCTCGACGAAGCGGAAGCTCTGCCCGAGGGTCCGCTGCACCCGCCAGGACAGGTAGGACGGGTCGATCGGCAGGCAGTGGCCGCCGACTCCCGGGCCGGGCACGAACTTCTGGTAGCCGAAGGGCTTCGACGACGCGGCCTCGATCGCCTCCCAGACGTCGATGCCGAGGTCGTGCGCGAACACCGCCAGCTCGTTGACCAGCGCGATGTTGACGTGCCGGAAGGTGTTCTCGAGCAGCTTCGCCAGCTCCGCGACCTTGCAGTCGGAGACCGGAACGGTCTGCTCGACGACCGAGCCGTAGAAGGCCTGCATCCGGCCCAGCGAGGCCTCGTTGATGCCGGAGACCACCTTCGGGGTGGTGACGAGGTTCCACTGCCGGTTGCCCGGGTCGATGCGCTCGGGGCTGTAGCCGAGGAAGAAGTCGGCGCCGGCGATGAGGCCGGATCCCTCCTCGAGCAGCGGCGCGACCAGGTCGGCGGTGGTGCCGGGGTAGGTGGTCGACTCGAGCGCGACGGTGGCGCCGGGCCGCAGGTAGCGGGCCAGGGTCCGGGCGGACTCCTCGATGTACGCGAGGTCCGGGGTGCCCTCGCGCAGCGGGGTGGGCACCGCGATGACGGCGACGTCGAAGCCCGCGCACGAGCGCGGATCCGAGGACGGCTGGAAGGCGCCGCTGTCGAGGATCTCCTGCAGCTCGGCCGAGGACACGTCGTCCACGTACGACTCGCCTGCCGCGAGCCGCTTGATCCGCTCGTCGTCGACGTCGAAGCCGACGACCGTGTGGCCCACCTGGGCGGCGCGGACGGCCAGCGGCAGCCCCACGTATCCCTGACCGACGATGACGACCCGCATGGGCCTGCTCCCCTTCTGTGACCGGGCGCTCACGGCTGCCGCCCCGGCCGTACGGTGAATTCGGGCTGGCGCGGCGGCGGCGCCGTCCGGTTGCGCCCGTTGGCGCGGCTGCGCGCGGGCCGCGACACCACGGCCGGCGGGTTCGCCTCGCGGGCGGCCGACAGCGCCGGGCTCTCGGCGAGCCAGCGCAGGACGGCGATCAGGTCGGTGCGCGGCACCGTGGGGTCGAGCAGCGACAGCACGGCGCCGTCCAGCGGCGGCACCGGGGCCTGCGAGATCAGCGGGTGGTTCGGCCGGTGATCGGGTTCGTCGGGGCCGAGCAGGATCTCCTGCAGCTTCTCCCCCGGGCGCAGTCCGGTGTAGACGATCTGGATGTGCCGGTCGGCCGTCTCGGCGAGCCGGCGTGCGACGTCGGCGATGCGCACCGGCTCGCCCATGTCGAGGACCAGCACCTCGCCCGCGCTGTCGAGGGCACCGGCCTGGATGACCAGGCGCACGGCCTCCTGCACGGTCATGAAGAACCGCGTGACCTCGGGGTCGGTGACGGTGATCGGGCCACCCGACTCGACCTGCGCGGTGAACGCCGTGAGCACCGAGCCGCGGCTGCCGAGCACGTTGCCGAACCGGACGCTGCAGTAGGTGCCGGGTGCGGACTCGTCGGCGGCCGCGGTGAGCCGCTCGGTGATCCGCTTGGAGTAGCCGAGCACGCTGGTCGGCTCGGCGGCCTTGTCGGTCGAGATGTTCACCAGCCGGTCGACGCCGTGGCGCAGCGCGGTCTGCAGGATCTGGTACGTGCCAATGATGTTGGTCTTGAGCGCCTCGGAGGGGTGCATCTCCAGCAGCGGCAGGTGCTTGAGCGCCGCCGCGTGGAACACCACCTGCGGCCGGTGCTCGGCGAACACCTCGTCGAGGCGCTGCTGGTCCCGGATGTCGGCGACGACCAGGTTGCGGTCGTCGAGCATCGCGCGACCGTCCATGGACAGCTGCACGGCGTGCAGACCGGACTCGTCGCGGTCCAGCATGACCAGGCGGGCCGGGTGGAAGCGGGCGACCTGGCGGCACAGCTCGGAGCCGATCGAGCCGCCCGCGCCGGTGACGAGCACCCGGCGCCCCTCGAGATAGCCGGCGACCGCGGCCAGGTCGATGCCGACCTCCCGCCGGCCGAGCAGGTCCGCGTGGCTGACCGGGCGGATGTCCTCGACGCTGACGGTGCGGCCGAACAGTTCGACGACCGGCGGCACGACCTTCAGGTCGACGTTGAGCGGCTGGGCGAGCTCGGTCAGCTCCCGGACGACGTCGGCGCTCGCGCTCGGGATCGCGATGAGCACCGCGTCGGCGCGGAACCGCCGGACGACCTCGGCCATGGCGTGCCGGTTGCCGGACACGGGCACGCCCATCAGCCGCAGGGTGCGCTTGGCGGGATCGTCGTCGAGCAGCGCGACCGGGATGTAAGGGCTGAACGGGCTGCGCAGCATCGCGCGGATGACCTGCGCCGAGCCCTCGCCGGCGCCCATCACCACGACGCGGGTGCCGTGCTCCGGCGAGGGACGCAGCCGGTGGTCGTGCAGCAGCCGGGCGGAGTAGCGCACGCCGGCCGCCAGGACCAGGGCGATCAGGCCGGCCCCGATGATGGCCGAGCGCGGCACGAGCCGCCCGACCAGGGTGTCCAGGATGAACACCACAGGGGTGGTGAGCGCCGCGGTCTTCGCCAGCGCGGCGATCTCCTCGAAGCAGCCGTAGGACCAGCGGCCGGTGTACAGACCGAACTGCAGGCCGACGACGGTGTGCACGACCGCGGCCAGCGAGGCCAGCACCAGCAGCCCGGTGGCGTCGACCGCGGCGAGGTCACCGTCGTGGCGCAGCAGCGTGGCGATCAGCAACGCCACGGCCAGCGCCAGCGCGTCGGCGGCGGCACGGGCGGCCCGGAGCGGCAGCGCCGCGAGCAGCCACGGCGGTGGTGAGCCGGCTGGGGCGCCCGTGATGTCACTCGGCGTCGCTCGCCGTACCCGCATGAATTCCTCCCCGTTCGAACGTTGGTGTCGACAAGGAAAATCGAGCGGCACGCAATGCATAATGGAGATCAGGAAATGCATTGCGCCCGCTCGCCGAACGTCGCTATCAGCGCCTACGAATAGAGCGTGCCAGCCGTGCGGTAGCGGCCACAGTAGTAATTGTCATGCCCTACATGAGAATTATTCGTCTTCTGTACGCGCGGCCGACGGAGGCGCTCGATCGCCACCCTGACAAGCACTTTCCGCCAAAGGGGCGACGTCCGTTCGGTCAATAATCGGGCGCCCACGTTCGGTGAGTACGCTTCACGTTCAACATGACATTTGCAACTATCATTGGTCATCCATGCTCTGGCAGCGTCTTTATGGCGGGTGTCAAACAGGAGACAAAATGAAAAAGTTCCGCGCGCGGGCCGGAGCCGGGCCATGAGGGTTCTGCACATCATCAGCACATTGGCTGAGGGCGGCGCCGAGCATCAGCTCCGGCTGTTGGTGAGCCGGCTGCCGCAGGACTGCGAGGTCGTGACGCTGTCGCGGCCGGGTGCCGTCGCCGCCGCCATGCGCGCCGACGGCACGACCGTGCACGAGGTGATCACCACCCGCGACCACGACCTGTCCGCGGTGATCAAGCTGCGCCGCCTGATCCGGCTCGGCCGGTTCGACGTGGTGCACACCCATCTCTACCGGGCCTGCCTGCAGGGCCGGTTCGCGGCGCGGCTGGCCGGCGTGCGGCACGTGGTCGCCACCGAGTACCACCTGAGCGACGACGGCGGCGCCCGGGCGCTCTACCTGATCGGCGAGCGGTTCGGCCGGCTCACGATCGCGGCGTCCGAGCCGATCGCCGACCGGCTCCGCGCCGACGGCGTGCCGGATGCCCGGATCACGGTCATCCCCAAGGCGATCGACGCGGCCGAGTTCCGCTACGACCCGGCGCTGCGCGCCGCGGCCCGCAAGCGCCTGGGCATCGGGCCGGAGGTGCGGGTGATCGGCGGCGTCGGCCGGCTGGAGCCGGGCAAGCGGTTCGACCGGCTGATCCGGGCCGTCGGCGAGGTGCCGGAGGCGATCCTGCTGCTGGTCGGCGACGGATCGGCGCGGCCTGCGCTGGAGCGGCTCGCCGCGATCGAGGGCGTCGCCGATCGGGTGACCTTCGCCGGGGCGGTCGGCCACGCGCGGGAGATGCTCTGCGCGATGGACGTCTTCGCGTCACCGTCGGACGAGGACACCTTCGGCCTGGTGGTGCTCGAGGCGCTCGCCTGCGGCCTCCCCGCGCTGTACGCGGTCTGCCCGCCCCTGCGGGAGCGCGCCGTCGAGGGCGCCGAGCGGCTCTCGCCGCACGATCCGGAATCGCTGCCGCGCAAACTCCGTACCGAATTGCTGTGTTTCGAGGAGCGGCACGGCGACCGGCTGCCCGCCCGCTCGACCGGCGACCGCTACGACGCCGCGGCGCTGGCCGACTCGGTCGGGCAGCTCTACGAACGGATGGCCGGCGGCCGCTCGCCGCTGCGGCAGGGCACCAGGGAGCAGTCCTCCATCGCGCGCCGGAACGACGCGAAGCGCAGGAGGCGGCGCAGCACGAGGTAGCCGAGCAGGGCGCCCAGCGTGTTGGACATCAGGTCGTTGACGTCCGCCCACCGGTCGCCGTGCAGGGTGAGGTCGAGGATCGCCTGCGTGAGCTCGATGGACGCACTGAGCAGGAAGCCCACGAGCACGACCCGGGCCCTGTCCCGGATCCCGAACACCAGGCGCAGCAGCGCGGCGAGCGGGAGCGTCATGACGATGTTCAGCAGGAAGTCGTCCACCCGCATCGTGGTCAGCGGAATCAGGATGATGCGGTAGAGCTCGGGCTCGCCGGCGTTCACGCCCCAGGCCAGCCGCAGCGGCAGCATGGTCGCGCCGAGCACCGCGACCAGATACCACCCCGCGGCCCACGCGGTGAGCAGCCGCCGGGCCGTCAGCAGCCCTCGCCGGCGCAGCACCGCCCAGGACACGACCATGAGGACGGCACCCAGCGGGAGCAGGATCGGCAGTGCCGGCAGGTCGAGCTGATCAGTTGGCATCCGGGCCAAGAATACCGAGGCGGGCGCCCGATCCTCAGCGAAGCCAGCCGCCCTTACGGGCGATCCGGATCGCGTCGAGGCGGTTGCGCGCGCCGGTCTTCGTGATGACGGCCGACAGGTAGTTGCGCACGGTTCCGCCGGAGAGATAGAGCCGGCCCGCGATCTCCCGCACCGACTCGCCCTCCGCAGCGAGCCCGAGCACCTCGAGCTCCCGGGTGCTGAGCCCGCGGTCGGTGTTCAGCGAGGCGGCCTGGAGCATCGGGGACACGACGCGCTCACCGGCCGCGAGCCGGCGGATGGAGTCCGCGAGCACGGCGTCGGAGGCGTCCTTGAGGACGAAGTTCAGCCGGCCGGACCAGCGGCGCGGCGGGAGCATTCCGCGCTTGGCCGGGTCGCACAGCAGCAGCATCGAGCAGGACGGGATGGACGCGTGCAGTTCCTCGGCGAGGGGTAGCACCTGGCTGACCATGTATTCGGTGTCGATCACGATCACGTTGGGCCACAGCTCGGCGGCACGTGCCGACAGGTCACTGCTCAGCGACAGGGTGCCGACGTAGTGAATGTCAGGTTTGGCCTCTAGCAGTGTTCGTACCGGGACCCCGAAGTATCCCTCGTCTCTCACCACCACAACCCGGATCATCACACCACCTAGTCTGTCAGCCGGGATCCCTGTTTCTCCACCTGTCTACTTGGGAGATGCCAGTCCCACCGGATCGGCTATTTGTGCGAGAACATCGGTACAGATGATCTTTATTCGCTATTGTTTACGCAGCTCAACGATCATTTGTGCCATTCAACTGGCGGCACACCAGCGCCTACTCAACGTACCGGTAACCACACGCTTCGAACACACGCCTAGCCGATCGACTGAGCGAGAAGTACCGGATCTTCGCAAAGTGCCCACCGAACCGTCGGCGAAACGCGCCGTAATAAACTTGAAAAAATCGAATGTCCATAGTTACCGCTTTTCGCCTGACATAGCGACCGAGGTTCGGCACCGGGCCGAACTGGGTACTGCCCGATTCATGGCGGAATTTACGACCGAGGTGCTCAAACGCGTGCTGATTCCGATCGGCGCGCTGCTCGCAGTCATGATCGCAATAGGAATGCTCATCACGAGGGTGATGACGCACCTGTGGCCGCTGACCGTCGAGGACTCGGTCAATCGTGAACTCGAGCGCGACCGGACCCACGACATCAGCCTCGTGTCCCTGATCTTCAGCACCCTCGCCAGCACCCCGGCGATCATCGCGGTGACGATCATCGCGGCCGTCGTGTTCCGGCTGACCCTCGGGCGCTGGCGGGAATCGCTCTTCCTGTGCGCGGCGGTCTGCGCCCAGGCGCTGGTCTTCTTCCTGACCACGCTGATGATCGACCGGCCGCGCCCCGGCGTCGACCACATGGACACCTCCCCGCCGACCTCGAGCTTCCCGTCCGGCCACACCTCGGCGTCGGTCGCGCTCTACCTCGGACTGGCGGTGATCCTGGTACGGCTGACCGACCGCACCGGGCTCAAGGCGGCCTGCTGGCTGCTGCTGCTCGTGCCGGTCGGCGTGGCGCTGGGCCGGATGTACCGGGGCATGCACCACCCCAGCGACGTGCTCGCGTCGTTCCTCAACGGCGGGATCTGCGTGTGGGTCATGGCCCGGGCCATCCTCGACCGCGACCCGGCCCGTACCCCCGAGCTCGCCGCCGGGCACCGCACCGCCCGATCATCCGGCTGACGGCTGCCACCAGCGCCACGCCCGCCGCCGCCGCGCGGCGGGCCGGTCGGTGCGCGCGCGATCCGCGCCAGTTAGGCTTTCCTAACTCGAGAGGGGGGTGGGGCGTGGCCGAACCGGAATCTCTGGCCGATCTGCTGGGTGGCCGGCGGGCCGCGCTGGACGCGACCGTTCCCCCGGTGATCTTCGTGGTGGCCTGGCTCGCCGGCGGCCGCTCGATCTGGGTCGGCGCCGGCGCCGCGGTGGTCGCGGCCCTGGCGGTCTCCGCCTGGCGGCTGCGGCAGGGCGACAAGCCCCGGGCCGTCCTGATCGGCCTGCTCGGCGTCTGCGTCGCCGCGCTGATCGCCCTGCGCACGGGCCGCGCCGAGGACTTCTTTCTGCTGCAGATCGTGACCAACGCCGCCAGCGCGCTGGCGTGGGCGGTCAGCATCGTGATCCGCTGGCCGCTGCTCGGCGTCATCGTCGGTGCGGTGCTCGGCCAGAAGACCCGGTGGCGCCGCGATCCCGCGCTGCTGCGGGCGTACTGCCTGGGCAGTTGGGTCTGGGTCGGTCAGTACCTGGTCCGCCTCGCCGTGTTCGTCCCGCTCTGGGCGGCGCACGCGGTCGTGGCGCTCGGCGTCGCGCGCGGCGTGCTCACCTGGCCGCTGATCGCCGCCTGCCTCGCGATCAGCTGGTGGGTGATCCGCCGCAGCCTGCCGCCGGGGCACCCCGGCCTGCGGCAGCCGCGGTCAGCGGTCGACGCCCACGCCGACCGTCTCGGGTGATTCGACCACCGTGTCGAAGCCCTCGCGGTGCATCGTGCCCCACTGCGCCCGTCGCCCGTGCAGCGCGCCGAGCGCGCCGGCGACCTGCCAGCCCGCGAGGATCTGCCGGTAGCCGAAGTTCTCGCCGAGCGCGGCCAGCACCCCGCGCGCCAGGTCGCCCCAGCGCGGGTACCGGTGGAACGAGACCTCCTCGATGAACAGGGCGACCAGGCTGACCAGCAGGCCGTAGCCGTAGGCGACCAGCACGAAGCGCCAGAAGAACGCGACGTCGACGGCGCCGATCAGCAGGCCGAGCGGCAACAGCACCAGGGCGGCGAGCTCGACGAACGGCGCCAGCAGTTCGAAGACCAGGTAGTACGGCAGCGAGAGCAGGCCGATGCGGCCGTACCGGGGATTGAGGATCATGCCGCGGTGCTTGCGCAGGATCTCCGCGATGCCGCGGTGCCAGCGCCGCCGCTGCCGGCCGAGCACCCGCAGGCTCGACGGGGCCTCGCTCCAGCTCACCGGCTCGGCCACGAAGACCACGCGGTAGTCCGCCCGGAGCCCGCGCAGGTGGCGGTGCAGCCGGACGACCAGCTCGGCGTCCTCGCCGATGGTGTCCGTCGCCATGCCGCCGATCCGCACCACCAGGTCGCGGCGGAAGAGGCCGAACGCGCCGGAGATGACCACCAGCCCGCCCAGGCGGGACCAGCCGGTGCGGCCCAGCAGGAACGCGCGCAGGTACTCGACCACCTGGATGCGGCCCAGCCAAAGCCTGGGCATCCGCACGTCGACGACCCGGCCGCCGAGCACCTTGCAGCCGTTGGCGATGCGCACGACGCCGCCGCAGGCCACCACCCGCAGCGGGTCGTCGGCGAAGGGCTTGGCCACCGACAGCAGCGCGTCCGGGTCCAGCACCGAGTCGGCGTCGACCATGCAGATCAGCGGGTGCCGGCTTAGGTTGATGCCGACGTTGAGGGCATCGGCCTTGCCGCCGTTGGTCTTGCGGACCACGGTCAGCGTCTCCGGGTTGGCGCGGGCCACGTGCACGGAGAGCACCTCGGACCGGTACGGGACCTCGCCCGGCACCACCCGCGGCACCTCGACCAGGTCGAAGTGGGCGCGGAGCCGCTCGAACGTGTCGTCGGTCGAGCCGTCGTCGACGACCACCACCTCGTAGCGCGGATAGCGCAGCGAGGTCATCGCGGTCACCGCGGCGACGATCCCCGCGCCCTCGTTGTGCGCGGGCACGATCGCCGAGACGGGCAGCGTCAGCGGGCTGCGGAACATGTCGTCGGTGCCGGCGAACGGCGCGCGCCGCAGATGCTTGCCGAACTCGAGCCCGGCCAGCGCCATGAGCACCAGGTAGCTGCTGTTGAGCCCGACGAAGTAGGTGAAGATCGCGACGTCGGTGTAGCGCAGGATCTCGCGGACGGCCTCGGTCACGCCGCGACCCCCACCGGCCCGGAGCCGACCCGGGACAACGCCAGCGCCTCCCGGGCGTGGCTCACCGAGGCGCCGTCGGACGCGGACGGCCGGGCGTGCGCTCCGGCACCCGCGCTCCGCTCGGCCGCGACCGCCGCGATCAGCGCCTCGATGCCGGGCCGGCCGAGCCGGCGCAGCGCGTGCGCCGCCTCGTGTGCCACCTGGAACTCGTCGTCGTCGAGCAGTTCCGCCAGCGTCGGCACCGCGGACGGCGCGCCCAGCACGCCGAGCGCCCGGGCCGCGGTGGCGCGCAGCGGCGCCGGCCGGAACGAGCGCAGCGCCAGGGTGAGCGGCTCGAGCGCGGCGCGCGTGCCGAGCCGGCCGAGGTTCACCGCGGCGGCGACCCGCACGTCGAGGACGGTGTCGTCGCGCAGCACCCGGGCGACGCGAGGCATCGAGCCGGTGGCGCCGAGCAGGCCGAGCGCGTCCAGGCACACCACGCGGACGCGGGCGTGCGGGTGGTCGAGCGCGGCGGAGAGGGTCACCTCGGCCTCGGCGCCGAGTTGCGCGAGGGCGTGGGTGGCCAGCAGCGACGGCAGCGGGTCGGGCCGGTCCAGGCTGGCGATGATCCGCCAGGCGGCGGCCGGGTCGCGGATGCGGCCCAGCGCGCGGACGGTGACGACGCGTACCTCCGGATGCCGGTCGGTGAGCAGCCGGCACAGCTCGGGCACGGCCTGGCGCAGCGCGAGGTCGCCGAGCACCTGCGCGGCGCGGGCCCGCTTGACCCGGCTGCGCGAGCGCAGGTCGCGCAGCGCGGCACGGGCGGCACCCCGGCGCAGGAAGACGGAGACGAGTCCGAGGTGTGCCTCGCCGCGGAGCTTGCCGAGCAGGGCGAGCGCGGTGGGCTCGACGGCGCGCCAGGCGTCGTCGGGGATGGCGACGAGGTCGTGGCTGCCCTCCTCGCCGTTGTCCGCGACGAAGGCCAGCAGCGCCCGGCGCGGACCGGCGGCGAGCGCGGCCCGCTTGCGCCGGCGAATGCCGCGGACCACCCGGACGATGATGATGGCGAGCGCGGTCACGGCGACGATGCCGGCCAGGATCGCGATGACGACGGTGAACAGCCCGAGCATCAGCTGCCCACCCGGGCCAGCGCGGCCTCGACGCGTTCCCGCAGTTCGGCCGGGCTGAACGGCTTGATGATGTGGCCGGTCGCGCCGGCGGCGTACCCCTGATCGAGGTCCTGCTGCCGCAACCGCGCGGTGAGCATGATGATCGGGACGGACGCGGCCAGCGGGCCGGCCCGCAGCTCGCGGCAGACGTCGATGCCGGACAGCGCCGGCATCCGCACGGCGAGCAGCACGAGATCGGGCGGGCGTTCGCGGGCGGCGTTCAGGGCGGCGGGCCCGTCGGCGGCGCCGACCACGTCGAAGCCGGCGTCGGTCAGCCGGCCCGCGACGAGGTGACGGATGTCCGGATCGTCCTCGACCAGGAGGATCGTGCTCATCGTCGCCTTCCCGCCGCCGTGGACCACGCCGTGCGGTGCCGAATATATCCGTTATGTGAGCATCGTTCGCGGCGAACGGCGGCAATGCCGTCCACCCCGTGGACCTTGTCCTTGCCGAGTCGGCGCGCCTCCGGCAGGCCATAGGCTGCAGGCATGGTGGAGCAGGCGAACAGGCTCAAGAATGTCCGTTACGACATCCGCGGGCCGGTGCTGCGCCGCGCACAGGAGCTCGAGGCCGCGGGCCACCGCATCCTCAAGCTCAACCTGGGCAACCCGGCGCCGTGGGGGCTGAGCACGCCGGAGCCGATCGTCACCGACATGGTGCACAACCTCGGCGAGGCGGAGGGATACAGCGACGCCCGGGGCATCTACTCCGCCCGCGTCGCCGTCGCGCAGTATTACCAGACCCTCGGCGTCGAGAACGTGCAGCCCGACGACGTCTTCCTCGGCAACGGCGTCTCCGAGCTCATCGTGATGTCGCTGCAGGCGCTGCTCAACACCGGCGACGAGGTGCTGGTGCCCAGCCCGGACTATCCGCTGTGGACGGGCGCGGTGACGCTGTGCGGCGGGCAGCCCGTGCACTACCGCTGCGACGAGAACGAGGGCTGGGCGCCCGACCTCGAGCACGTCGCCGCGCGGGTCACCGCGAACACCCGGGCCATCGTCATCATCAATCCCAACAATCCGACCGGCGCGGTCTATTCGCGGGAGACCCTGCTGGGCCTGCTGGAGATCGCCCGCCGGCACGACCTGATCGTGCTCGCGGACGAGATCTACGACAAGATCCTGTACGACGGCGCGAAGCACGAGTGCGCCGCGGCGCTCGCACCGGACCTGCTGGTGCTCACCATGAGCGGGCTGTCGAAGGCGTACCGGGCTGCGGGCTTCCGCTCGGGCTGGATGGCGATCAGCGGGCCGACCACCCACGCGACCGAATACCTCGAGGGCGTGCAATTGCTGGCCAACATGCGGCTGTGCCCGAACGTGCCGGCGCAGCACGCGGTGCAGACGGCCCTGGGCGGCTACCAGAGCATCAACAACCTGATCCGGCCGGGCGGCCGCCTGTACGAGCAGCGCAACCACGCCTGGGACAAGTTCAACGAGATCCCGGGCGTCACCTGCGTGAAGCCGCAGGGCGCGCTGTACCTCTTCGCCCGCCTGGACCCCGCGGTACACAAGATTCACGACGACCAGAAGATGATCATCGATCTCCTGGAGCAGCAGTTGATGCTGCTGTCGCACGGAACCGGCTTCAACCTGCCGACCCCGGACCACCTGCGGATGGTGTTCCTGGCCCCGGTCGACGTCCTCGACGACGCCACCGACCGCCTGCGCCGCTTCCTGGAGACCTACCGTCAGTAGTGCACCCATCCGGGGTTTGCGGCGGCGATGTACCGTCTGCGGGCCGGTCGGATCGGAGATCATCTCTGTCCCGTACGGGCACACGGATGATCGTCTGATGGGAGAACCGGTGTACGTACGCAGACTGCTCACCGGCACGGGTGTGTCGCTGGCTGTCATCGCCCTGGCCGGTTGCACCTCGTCCGGCCCGGGCGAGGAGACGCCGGGGCTCGAGCCGCGCGGCACGGTGCTCACCACGGTCAAGCCGACCCGGCAGGACCTCACCAACCGGATCAGCCTGGCCGGCAAGGTGACCATCAACCCGGTCTTCGGGATCGTCGCGCCCAAGAGCGGCGAGCTGCGGTACCTGCAGCGGCCGCCGTCGACGACGCCGTACGACCGCGAGACCTGGGTCGCCACGATCTGGCGCAAGGGCAAGCCCTACTCGGTCGAGATCCCGGCGGGCGCCGCCATGGCGGGCCGGCTGATGGAGGACCGGGCCGACGTCACCGCCGGCATGCCGGTCGTGTCCGCCCGCCAGATCGGGTACGGCATCGTCGCCGACATCGACAGCGCGATGGCCTACCGGATCTCCGGCGCGGCGAAGTCCGTGGAGGGGCAGATCAAGAACGGGCCGGGCCCGTTCAAGTGCAAGCCGCTCGGCACGATCGCGGCGCTGCCGGCCGGCACCGTCCCCGCGCCGCCCCCGCCCTCGCCCACACCGGACGCCACCGGCAACGCGCCCCAGCCGGAGCCCGAGGCGCCGGCCGGCGGCGAGGGCTCGGAGCCGACCGGGCTGCAACTCGTCTGCACCGCTCCGTCCGGCGTCAAGCTGATCAACGGCGCCGCGGTCACCCTGAACCTGATCACCGGCCGGGCCGACAACGTGCTGGTGCTGCCGGTTGAGGCGATCGCCGGCACCCAGGGCAAGGGCAAGGTCGACGTGGTCGGCCCGGATCGGGTACGCAAGACCGTCGACGTGGTCCTCGGGCTCACCGACGGCAAGGTTGTGGAGATCAAGTCGGGCCTGAAGGGCACCGAGACCGTCGCCGTCCCGGGGCCGAACCTGCCGACCGCCGACGCCCGCCCCGACGACCAGCCGTCCGGATTCAACGGATGACCGCGCTGATCGAGATGACGGGCATCACCAAGGTCCTCAAGGGCCAGCAGCAGGCCCGCACGATCCTGGGCGGGGTCGACCTGAGCGTGCACGCGGGCGAGAGCGTCGCGATCGTGGGCCGCTCCGGCTCCGGCAAGAGCACCCTGCTCAGCGTCGTCGGCCTCTTCGACCGGCCGGACGAGGGCAGCTACCTGCTCGGCGGCCAGGAGATCAGCCGGCTGAAGGAGCGCCGGGCCGCCAAGCTGCGCAGCTCGCACTTCGGGTTCGTGTTCCAGCGGTTCTTCCTGCTCAAGCACCTGACCGCCGCCCAGAACGTGGCCATGGCGCTGGTCAACGGGCAGGGCTGGCTGCCCCGCCGCGACCGCCGGGCCCGGGTCATGGAGGCGCTCGACCAGGTCGGCGTCGCGCACCTGGCCAAGAGCCGGCCGCCCCGGATGTCCGGCGGCGAGCAGCAGCGGGTGGCCATCGCCCGCGCCCTGGTACGCCGCCCCGAGGTGCTGCTCGCCGACGAGCCCACCGGCGCGCTCGACACCGAGACCGGCGCACTGGTCATCGACGCCCTGCTCGGGGCGACCGACCGCGGCTGCGGCCTGATCCTGGTCACCCACGACCGCGACCACGCGGCTCGGATGGGCCGAACGCTGGACCTGGTCAACGGCGAACTCACGGAACGGGTGGCGGCATGAGGCGCCTTTCCGGGCGGTTTCGGTCCGCGCTGATCATCGGGCTGCAGGGCATCCGCGCCCGCAAGCTGCGCACCGTGCTGTCGATGGTGAGCCTCTTCCTCGGCGTGCTCGCCGTGGTGGTCGTGCAGGCCGGCGCCACCATCGCCGAGCGCGCGCTGTTCGCCGGCGTCGAGCTCAGCAACGGCATCGACGGCACGAAGGTGATAGAGGTGTCGATGCAGCCGCAGACCGCGGAGATCGTCCTCGACACCGTGCAAGGCCGCTCCGACGCGATGGCCATGCTCAGCGTCTCGGCGATCATCGGCGAGCCCGGCGTCGCGCCCGTCAACGAGGGCGGCTCGCCCTTCGACGAGGACTGGGGCGGGGGCTGCTCCCCGAGTGAGGGCTGCGGGTCGACCGAGGTCGCGCCGCCCGGTCAGGCCATTCAGGTGATGCTGACCGCCATGACCGCCGACATCCGGCCGTTCCGGCCGTACCGGCCCAAGACCGGCGAGTGGCTCGACTTCACGACCGTGCCCGCGATGGCACCGCGGATCGTCATCAACCTCGAGGCCGCCAAGGGCTTCAAGCGCTACAAGGTACCCGCCGAGATGCGCGTCGGTGGCGCGGCGGTGAACCTCACCCCGCAGGTCGTCGGCGTCGTCGACGACGGCGGCTACGAGCCCCACGCCTACGTCCGGCTGGACGAGCTCTCCACCTGGCTGCCGCCGACCGGCCTGGCCGACCCGAACACCGGCGGCGGGATAACGGTGCTGCTGACCGGCTCGACGCCGGTCGAACAGGTGCTGACGACGAAGCTGAAGGGAGCCGGCGCGGAGACCTACGTCACCACCGTCGACTCCCGCGAACAGGGTCAGAACGAGATCCGGCTGCTGCGCCTGGTCTTCCTCGCCATGGCCGGCCTGGTCCTGCTGATCGGCGTCGCCGGCATCCTCAACGTCGGCCTCGCCACGGTCGGCGAACGGATCGAGGAGTTCGCCCTGCGCCGGGCGGTCGGCACCCCGCGTTCGCTGCTGGCCGGGATCGTGCTCGCCGAGACCCTGCTCACCGGGCTGCTGACCGCGGCGGCGGCGATCGGCGTCAGCGTGGTCGCGCTCCAGGCGGTGTCCGCGTTTGTCGGCGAGTCCGAACCGTACCTGCGCGACCTGCAGTTCCCCTGGGACGCCGGGGTGGCGGGCATCATCGCCGGCCTCGTCGCCGGCATCCTGGGCGGCTTCGTGCCGGCGCTGCGTGCCGCCCGCATCCCGATCGCGACGGTCATGCGCGCCTGACGCCACGGCCCCGGCACCTTGGCCACCCGTTCTCCCCATCCAGACAGGACACGTATCGCATGCCTCGACACGGGCCGGATCGGGCACCGCGGCCCCGCCGGGCGATCTCGGGTGGCACGGTGCCGCATCGGGGCGGCAGCCGATGCAGATGACCGACCAGGCACTTCGAGCGCTCGTGCTGGCGGCGGAAGCCGCTCACACCCTGCACGACAAGCCGGTCAGCAGCTACCACCTGTTACTCGGCCTCGCCGAGGCCGAGGGCGGCGCGCGGCATGTGCTCGGCCTGGGCTCCGCACGGCTGCACGACGCACCGGCGGATGACGCACGGCCTCCCTTCGCGACCGCCAGGGAGGTCGTCGACCGGGCCATCGAGCAGGCGCCCGCGTTCGGTCATGACCGGGCGACCACCGCTGATCTGCTCTGCGCCGTCCTCGGCTCGCAGGACGGTCCCGAGGCGTCGCTGCTGCGCGCCTCGGGCGCCGACCCGGCGACGATCCGTGCGGCCCTGGCCGAGGGCGACCATGGCGACTGCTGTCAGGAGACGGGCATCAGCGATGTCCGGCCGATCCTGGCGGAGATGGGCTCACAGGCGAACCGCCTCCCCGGTCGCGGGTATACCGTCGCCCGGCTGGCGGGCGGCCTCATTCCGCACCTGCTGCTGTATGCCGCGGTGCTGGCCGTCACCTGGGACACCTCCGGCCCCGAGCTGATCGTGGCCGTGGGAGCCGGGGCGCTGCTGGTCTACCTGCTGCTCAGTCCGTTCCCTCTCCGCCGGCGAACCCGGCAGGCCGTCGCACGCGTCCCAAGGACCCTGATCGTGCCCGAGGACATCCGGCCGCTGCTGGACCGCCTCGGCCTGGATCAGCTCGAGGTACGCGTCAAGCCGGGGTTCGCCCGGGACGAGTGCTACCGGCTGGGCCGGCGAGCCTGGATCGTCATCTCGGCGCATACCGAGGAAGCGGATTGGTCGCGTTTCATTCTGTGGCACGAGATGGCACACCTCGCCCGCCGCGACCACACGGTGCGGTGGGTGCGCGCCTGTGCGAGCGCCAGCCTGATCGTCGCCGCCTGCCTCAGCTTCGACCTCCGCGCGCTGGCGATCGCCGGCGCCGGGACCGCGGTGTTGAGCGTCGCCACTCGCTGGTGGTCGGAGGCGGCATGCGATCGTCTCGCCGTCCGGCAGGCCGGTTCGGAGGCGTTGCACGCCTGGGCGGCGGAACAACGGGAGGAATCGACCCGCTCGGAGCGGGCCTGCGGTCTGCTCACCCACCCTCCACTCGCGCTGCGCACGGCCCTGCACCCGGACACGGGTCAGGGTCTCCGGAGCAAAAACGACGATCTGGTGAAGACCGCCTGACATCGAGCTCACCCGGTGGTCGAAGGCCGTGGTGATCGTCGCCTGACCACCGGCCGCGGGCACTCAGCGTGCCTGGCGCAGGCCCGGGTGGACGCCCGGCGGGTTCTCGGTGTGGTCGGCGAGCCGTTGCAGGACGGTGACCAGCTCGTCGCGGTCAGCGCCGCGCCGGTCGGCCCGGTGGCCGACGGGGAGAGCTTCATCAACCGCCGCATCCTGCTACCCGGCATCGGCGCCCTGCTCAGGGACCTCTACGCGGACCTGGCCGCCATGGAGGACGCCATGGCCGGCTCCGCCGCGCAGTGGACGGTCATGTGGCCGCCGAAGCTGGTGAACAAGCCGCTGACCGGCCGTTACCGCACCGTCGTCGGCGGCAACGTCGCCCGCGGTTACTCGATCTCCCGGGCCGATGTGGCCCACGCCATGCTCGACGCGGCCGGAGATCCCGCGACGATCCGCCGGCCGATCGGCATCGCGTACTGACCGCACGTCGTCAACCGCGCCGGGCCCGGGCCGGCGACCGGGTGGTGGTGTCCGGCGCCTGGCGACCACGCCGGGCGCCGCGGACAAGGTCGTGGTCACACCCGAACGACTCAGCGCGCGTCCGCGAGCCAGGCGTACCAGGAGTCCAGGTTGTCGCCCGTGGTCGCGGAGACGGCAAGCACGCGCGCGCCGGGGTTCACCGCCTTGACGTGCGCGCGGCAGGCGGCGAGGTCGAAGTCGACGTACGGGAGCAGGTCCGTCTTGTTCACGATCACCAGGTCGGCCGCGGCGAACATGTAGGGGTACTTCAGGGGCTTGTCGGTGCCCTCCGTCACCGAGACGATGACGACCTTGCCGTTCTCGCCGAGGTCGAACAGCGCCGGGCAGACCAGGTTGCCGACGTTCTCGATGAACAGCAGCGAGCCCGGCGCCGGGTCCAGCGCGTCCAGCGCGTCGCCGACCATCCCGGCCTCGAGGTGGCAGCCCGCGCCGGTGTTCACCTGCACGACCGGGCAGCCGGTGCGCCGGATCCGGTCCGCGTCGAGCGGCGTCTCCTGGTCGCCCTCGATCACCGCGACGCCCCGGCGGCCGGCCGTGTCGCGGATGGTGCGCTCCAGCAGGGTGGTCTTGCCCGAGCCCGGTGAGCTCATCAGGTTGACGGCGAGGACGCCGAGGCCGGCGAGCCGCGCCCGGTTGGCCGCCGCCAGCGCGTCGTTCTTCGCGAGCACCTTCTGCTCGAGGGTAATGGTCTCGGTTGAATTGATCTCTTGCGCGTGATCATTCTCGTGCGGGTGATTGTGTGTCTCGCCGCAGCCGCAGGTGGTACACATTTCTCAGCCCACTTCCATGGAGAGGATCCGCAATTCCCGCCCGGCCGTCACGTGGACGTCGGCACTGCCGCACGGGCACAGCAGAATAAGATCATCGAGGGTGATGTCGGCGTCGCAGTCCCCACAGTGGGCGGTGCCCCGGCGGGGTTCGATTTCCAGGCGTGCGCCCTGCGCCACGGTGCCCTCGGCCACCAGATCGAAACAGAACAACATGGCCTCCGGCACGACCGCCGTCAACGCTCCCACCTCGACCTTCACGCTGTGGACGGTGCGGCCGGCGGCTCGCTCGCAGACCGCGTCGACGACGCTCTGGGTGATCGACAATTCATGCATTGTGGCCTCGTCCCGGCCTGAATGATTCATTTACGCGTTGACATAATTGCACGCTGGGCCACTAGGGTGTCAGGTACGTCACACAGGCGGGCCGAGTGTCGACTCCAGTGTCGCAGGGGTCCCTTCCGGGGCTCCGGAAAGCGGTCTCCATGCCTTCAGCGGAAGCACTGAAAGCGGCTGACACGCTGATCCACGTATTGTGGATCAACGCGGGTCTCAGTTGCGACGGCGATTCCGTCGCGCTGACCGCCGCGACCCAGCCCAGCATCGAGGAGATCGCGCTCGGCGCGCTGCCCGGCCTGCCCCAGGTCGCGGTGCACTGGCCGCTGATCGACTTCGAGTGCGGGCCGAACGGCGGCGCCGACGACTTCCTCGAGTGGTTCTTCCGGGCCGACCGCGGCGAGCTGGAGCCCTTCGTCCTGGTCGTCGAGGGATCGATACCCAACGAGAAGCTGCACGACGAGGGCTACTGGTGCGGCTTCGGCAACGATCCCGCCACCGGGCAGCCGATGACCACCAGCGAGTGGCTCGACCGGCTCGCGCCGAAGGCCACGGCGGTCGTCGCCGTCGGCACCTGCGCGACCTACGGCGGCATCCACGCCATGGCCGGCAACCCGACCGGGGCGATGGGCGTGCCCGACTACCTCGGCTGGGAGTGGAAGTCCAAGGCCGGCATCCCGATCGTCTGCGTGCCTGGCTGCCCGATCCAGCCCGACAACCTCTCGGAGACGCTGACCTACCTGCTCTACATGGCGACCGGCCAGGCCCCGATGATCCCGCTCGACGACGCGCTGCGCCCGACCTGGCTGTTCGGCCAGACGGTGCACGAGGGCTGTGACCGCGCCGGCTACTACGAGCAGGCCGACTTCGCCACCGAGTACGGCTCCCCGAAGTGCATCGTCAAGCTGGGCTGCTGGGGTCCGGTCGTCAAGTGCAACGTGCCCAAGCGCGGCTGGATGAACGGGATCGGCGGCTGCCCCAACGTCGGCGGCATCTGCATCGGCTGCACCATGCCCGGCTTCCCCGACAAGTTCATGCCGTTCATGGACGAGCCGCCCGGCGGCAAATTCTCCACCACCGTCACCGGCCCGTACGGGGCGACCATGCGCCGCCTCCGCAAGATCACGACACACACCCTCGACCGGGAGCCCAAGTGGCGCCGCCCCGGCCGGACGCTGACCACCGGCGCCAAGCGCACCTGGTAATGGCCCACCTGCCACGGCCATCGGACTACTGAGAGGCGGCGTCATGACGGCGACGCAGGACCGGCGTGGCCCCACCGGCCAGAACACCGAACTCGTCGACATGGCGTGGGATCCGATCACCCGCATCGTCGGCAGCCTCGGCATCTACACGAAGATCGACTTCAAGCAGCGGATCGTCGCGGAGTGCAAGAGCACCAGTTCCATCTTCCGCGGCTACTCGATCTTCATGAAGGGCAAGGATCCGCGCGACGCGCACTTCATCACCAGCCGGATCTGCGGCATCTGCGGCGACAACCACGCGACCTGCTCCTGCTACGCGCAGAACATGGCGTACGGGGTGAAGCCGCCACACCTCGGCGAGTGGATCGTGAATCTCGGCGAGGCCGCGGAGTACATGTTCGACCACAACATCTTCCAGGAGAACCTGGTCGGGGTGGACTACTGCGAGAAGATGGTCGCCGAGACCAACCCCGGCGTGCTGGAGATGGCCAACCGCACCGAGTCCCCGCACGCGGGCGAGCACGGCTACCGCACCATCGGCGACATCATGCGCTCGCTGAACCCGTTCACCGGCGAGTTCTACCGCGAGGCGCTGCAGGTCAGCCGCATGACGCGGGAGATGTTCTGCCTGATGGAGGGCCGCCACGTGCACCCCTCCACGCTGTACCCGGGCGGCGTCGGCACCGTCGCCACGATCCAGCTGATGACCGACTACCTGAGCCGGCTGATGCGCTACGTCGAGTTCATGAAGAAGGTCGTGCCGATGCACGACGACCTGTTCGACTTCTTCTACCAGGCGCTGCCCGGTTACGAGGAGGTCGGCAACCGGCGCATCCTGCTCGCCTGCTGGGGCTCGTTCCAGGATCCCGAGCACTGCAACTTCAAGTACGCCGACATGACCGACTGGGGACGCAAGATGTACGTCACCCCGGGCATCGTCGTCGACGGGAAGCTCATCACCACCGACCTGGTCAAGATCAATCTGGGCATCCGGATCCTGCTCGGCTCGTCGTACTACGACGACTGGGAGGACCAGGAGATGTTCGTGACGAACGACCCGCTGGGCAACCCCGTCGACCGGCGGCACCCGTGGAACCAGCACACCAACCCCAAGCCGCAGAAGCGCGACCTGGACGACAAGTACAGCTGGGTCATGTCGCCGCGCTGGTTCGACGGCAAGGACTACCTCGCCCTCGACACCGGCGGCGGCCCGCTGGCCCGGCTCTGGTCCACCGCGCTCGCCGGGCTCGTCGACATCGGCTACATCCGGTCGACCGGCAGCAGTGTGAAGATCAACCTGCCGAAGACCGCGCTCAAGGGCCCGGTCGAGTTCGAGTGGAAGATCCCGCGCTGGAGCAACACCATCGAACGCAACCGGGCGCGCACCTACTTCCAGGCGTACGCCGCGGCGTGCGCGCTGCACTTCGCGGAGAAGGCCCTGGTGGAGATCCGGGCCGGGCGCACGAAGACGTGGGAGAGCTTCGAGGTGCCCGACGAGGGCATCGGCTGCGGCTTCACCGAGGCCGTGCGCGGCGTCCTCTCGCACCACCTGGTGATCCGGGACGGCAAGATCGCGAATTACCACCCGTACCCGCCGACGCCGTGGAACGCCAACCCGCGTGACAGCTTCGGCACGCCCGGGCCCTACGAGGACGCCGTACAGGGCCAGCCCATCTTCGAGGAGAACGACCGGGAGCACTTCAAGGGCATCGACATCATGCGTACGGTGCGCAGCTTCGACCCGTGCCTGCCGTGCGGGGTGCACATGTACCTCGGCGGCGGCAGGAAGCTGGAGCTGCTGCACTCGCCGACGCAGTCCGCCGGCGCATCGTGAGCGAAGCGGACTGGCGCGCCGCCGGGGACCGCGTCGAGACACTGATCGCCGCCAGCGCCGCCGGCGGCACGGTCGCCCGCGAGCGCGCCGAGGAGCTGGTCCGGCTGGTCGCCGACCTGTACGGCGCCGGCCTGGAGCGGCTGCTCGACATCGCGCACGAGCACGGCGCGCTGAGCGATGACCTCCTCGCCGCGCTCGCCGGCGACGACCTGGTGTCGAGCCTGCTGCTCGTGCACGGCCTGCACCCGTACTCGGTGGAGACCCGGATCGAGCAGGCGCTGGCCGAGGTCCGCCCGTACCTCGGATCGCACGGCGGCGACGTGGAGCTGCTCGCCGTCAGCGCCGACGGCGTGGTCCGGCTGCGGATGCTCGGCAGCTGCGACGGCTGCCCGTCGTCGGCGGTGACCCTGAAGCTGGCCGTGGAGGGCGCCATCGAGGGCGCCGCCCCCGAGGTCAGCGCGATCGAGGTCGAGGAGCCCGCCGCCGCGGCCAAGGGCGGGTCGGTGATCCCGGTCTCCGCGCTCTTCTCCCGCATCGCCGACGGCGCCGGGACCGACGGCGGCGCAAGCTGGCAGGAGGTGCCGGAGCTCGCCGGCCTGGCGCCCGGCGCGGTCGGCCGGGTGCTGGCCGGGACGGTCGCGGTGGTGGCCTGCCGGATCGGCACCGACCTGTACGCCTTCCGCGACGGCTGCGCCCGCTGCGGGCAGTCGCTGCAGGGCGCCGCGCTGTCCCGCCGCCTGGGCGGCGCCGCCGGCGACGCGGTCCTGCGCTGCCCCGGCTGCCGCGCGCACTACGAGGTGCGGCGGGCCGGCGCCTGCCTCGACGACGACGCGCTGCACCTGTCGCCGCTGCCGCTGCTCACCGACGGCGCGACGGTGTCGGTCGCCGTGCCCGCGCCGGTCGCGTCATGACGGCGGCACGGCGCGGCGGCGTGCCGCTGTCCGCGCTGCGCCGGGTCACCCGGACCCGGCCGGTGCCCGCCGACGGGGAACGCTGCGAGATGTGCGCGAAGCCGATAGCGGCGGCGCACTCGCACGTGGTCGACCTGCAGAGCCGGTCGCTGATGTGCGCCTGCCGGCCCTGCTATCTGCTCTTCACGGACGTGCACGCCACCCTGCACTACCGGTCGGTGCCGGAGCGGTACCTCGCCCTCGCCGGCACCGCCGTCGACGGCCGGACCTGGGACGAGCTGGAGATCCCGGTGGGCCTCGCCTTTCTGTTCCGAAACTCCGTGCAGCAGCGGATGGTCGCCTTCTATCCCGGCCCGGCCGGCGCCACCGAGTCCGACCTGCCGCTGGCCGCCTGGGACCGGATCGTCGCGCAGAGCCCGCAGCTCGCCGTGCTGCGGCCGGACGTCGAGGCGCTGCTGGTCCGACGCCCCGGCGAGGACTGCTTCGTCGTGCCGATCGACGCCTGCTACCAACTGGTCGGGCAGCTGCGCAGGCTGTGGCGGGGCTTCGACGGCGGGTCCGAGGCGCACGCGCTGATCGACACGTTCTTCGCCGGGATCCGGCAACGCAGCCGGCCCGCGCCGCGGGTGGGCCCGACGTGAGCGCCTTCGAGTTCTCCGTGCTCGACGTGTTCGCCGAGCCGTACGCCGCCGCGCCGCAGCTGACCGCGCGGCTGCGCATCGCCGAGGGCACCGGCCGGCGCATCCATGCGATAGCGCTGCGCTGCCAGGTGCGCATCGAGCCGCAGCACCGCCGCTACGACGAGGGCGAGCAGCGGGACCTGCGCGGGCTGTTCGGCGAGCGGGCCCGCTGGGCCGAGACCCTGAAGCCGTTCCTGTGGATGCAGTGCAACACCACCGTGCAGGGCTTCGCCGGCCACACCGAGACCGACCTCGCGCTGCCCTGCACCTACGACCTCGACGTGATCGGCGCGCAGTACCTGCACGCGCTGGACGCCGGCGACGTGCCGCTCACCCTGCTCTTCTCGGGCACCGTCTTCACCCGCGGCAGCACCGGGTTCGGCGTCGAGCAGATTCCGTGGGACTGCGAGGCCCGCCACGACATGCCGGTCGACGTGTGGCGGCAGATGATGGCGATGTACTTCCCCAACACCGGCTGGCTGCGGCTCGACGCCGAGGTGCTGGCCCGGCTCGCCGGCTACCGGGCCCGGCACGGCATGACGAGCTGGGAGGAGACCGTGGGGAAGCTGCTCGGCGGGGCGCCGTCATGAGCCTCGACGCGGTGCGCACGATCGCCGACGCGGTGCTCTACGAGGGATACCTGCTGTACCCCTACCGCAGGAGCTCGTCGAAGAACCGGTCCCGCTGGCAGTTCGGGGTCCTCGGCCCGCCTCGGGCGACCGCGGCGTCCTACGCAGAGGCGCCCGACATGGCGATGCAGTGCCTGCTCTCCCCCGGCGACGCGGCCGGCGTCCGGATCCACCTGCGCTTCCTGCAGTTGCAGGCGCGCGAGGTGCAGCGCCTCGAACCTGACGGCTCGCACACCCCCGTAGGCGAGCTGACCGTCGCCGGCACGGAGCTGCTGAGCTGGGACGAGGCCGTCGAACGGGAGATCACCGTCGCGGCGGCGCCGCTGGATCAGGCGGCGGATTTCGCGATCGAGATCCCCGGCGGATGCGACACGGAACAGGTCACCGCGCCGGACGGCTCCCCCGCCGGCCGGATCGTGCGGCGCCGGTGGCCGCTGACCGCGCGGCTGCGCACCCGGGTCGACGCCGACGACGGATACGTGCGGCTGAGCGTCGAGGTGCGCAACGAGCACCCGGAGACGGTCGCCGGCAAGGACGCCGCGATCCGGTCCTCGCTGATCGGCGCACACCTGCTGATCGAGGCGTACGACGGCGCCTTCGTCTCGCTGCTGGAGCCGCCCCCGGCCGCGGCGGCGGCGGCGGGGCGCTGCCGGCAGCGCCGCTGCTGGCCGGTCCTCGCCGGACCCGGGGGCTCGCACGACGTCGTGCTGGGCGCGCCGATCATCCTGTACGACCACCCGCAGGTCGCCGAGCAGAGCCCGGGCGCGCTGTTCGACTCCACCGAGATCGACGAGATCCTCACCCTGCGGGTGATGACCATGACCGACGCGGAGAAGGCCGAGGCCCGCTCGACCGACCCGCGGGCCGCCGCGATCATCGACCGCTGCGACGCCATGTCGCCGGCCGACCTGCAGCGGTTGCACGGCATCCTGCGCGACCCGGAACCGTGGTGGGATCCCGCGGCCGACGCCCGGGCCGACCCGGACACCGACGCGGTGATGATCGACGGGGTGCCGGTCGCCAAGGGCAGCCTGGTCCGGGTGCACCCGTCGCGGCGGGCCGACGCGCAGGACCTGTTCTTCGCCGGCCAGGTGGCGCGGGTGACCGCGGTGCTCGGCGACGTCGACGGCGGCGTGCACGTCGCCCTGGTGCTCGTCGACGACCCCGCCGCCGACCTGCACGACTGGTACGGCCGCTACTTCTATTTCGCACCCGAGGAACTCGAACCGTTGAAGGAGTACAGATCATGAGGACCATCGGCATCATCACCACGGTCGTGGGCACGGCCGTCGCCGTGTTCGCCGCCGTCGTGGTCGTCCGGTCGACGCCCGACATCCAGCGGTACCTGAAGATTCGCTCGATGTAGGAAGAGCGAGGAGCTGACTCTCATGACCGACACACCAGGCCGGCACCTCGACGAGGAGCCGCAGGAGGAACGCGGCCCGCAGGGCTCCCGCGACACCGGCTCCGACGAGCCGGGCGCCGGCCCCGCCGACCGACCGGAGGGCACCGCGGATGCCGACGCCGACACCTCGGTGCGGCCGTCTGCGCCCGAGGACCCGGACGCGCCCAAGCTCCAGGCCGGAGGGTGACCCATGACCAGCGATCCGAACGACCCCGACACCGGCGGCCGCGCGGTGCCGCCCTACGAGGGCCGCCGCACGAGCGCCGACGTGGGCGGACCGGACGAGACACGTCGCGACGGGGCGAACGTCGGCGGCGCGACCGGCCCCGTCGAGGACGACGAGTTCACGTCGCCGAATCCACGTCAGACACCCGGCGGCGCGACCGCCACGCCCGCCGGCGAGCAGCCCGCGGCCGCCGCACCGGGCACCGGCCCGGACGACGGGACCGGTCCCGCGCATCAGGCCGGCACGCCCCGCGCGGAAGATCAAGGCTGACATGACGGCGCGCGTCCTGGTGGCCGGCATCGGCAACTTCTTCCTCGGCGACGACGGCTTCGGTCCCGAGGTCGTGCGCCGGCTGGCCGGGGCGCGCACCCTGCCGCCCGAGGTGCGGGTCGCCGACTACGGCATCCGCGGCATGCACCTGGCCTACGACCTGCTCGACTCCTACGACACCCTGGTGCTCGTCGACGCCCTGCCGCCCGACGGCGCGCCGGGACAGGTCCTGGTGCTCGAGGTGACGGCGAGCGACCTCGGCAACGGCGAGTACGACGCGCACGGCATGCACCCCGCGGCCATGCTCGCCAACCTCGAACGCCTCGGCGGCCACCTGCCGACCACCTACGTGGTGGGCTGCCGGGCCGGCACCGTCGAGGAGGGCATCGGCCTGAGCGAGCCGGTCGCCGCCGCCGTCGACGAGGCCGTCACCCGGGTACGCGACCTCGTCGGCGACGTGCTCGCCCGCGACACCACCCGGAGGTCCTAGCCATGTGCCTCGGAATCCCCGGCCGGGTCGTCGAGCTCGTGCCCGGCTACGCCGATCAACTGGCGCTCGTCGACGTCATGGGCGCGCGCCGCCAGGTCAACGTGGGCATGCTCGAGCAGGCGCCGGAGCCGGGCGACTGGATCCTGATCCACATGGGCTTCGCGCTGGAGGTCATCGACGAGGAGACCGCCGAGCGGGCCATGTCCGGCCTGGAGCTGATGGGCCAGGCCCGCGCGGACACCGAACCGGCCGGCCGGGTCCGCCGGCGCTTCACCGTCGCCGGTCTCGTGCAGGGCGTGGGCTACCGGCCCTTCGCGTACGCGACCGCGGCGGACCTCGCCCTGACCGGGTCGGTGGCGAACACCGCCGACGGCGTGGTGATCGAGGCCGAGGGTCCCGCCGAGGCGGTGCGGGAGTACGCCCGCCGGCTCCGGGCCGACGCGCCGCCGCTCGCGATGGTCACCGCCGTGCACACCACGGACCTCGCGCCCGTCGGCGGCACCGGATTCACCATTGGGTCGAGCGCCGGCGGCCCGGCGCGGACGCTGGCCTCGCCCGACGTGGCGACCTGCGACGACTGCCTCGCCGAGCTGCGCGATCCCGCCGACCGCCGCTACCGGCACCCGTTCATCAGCTGCACCAACTGCGGCCCCCGCTTCACGATCATCACCGGCCTGCCGTACGACCGGGCCGCCACGACGATGGCCGGGTTCGCGATGTGTGCCGCCTGCCGCGCCGAGTACGAGGACCCGGCCGACCGGCGCTTCCACGCCCAGCCGATCGCCTGCCCCGACTGCGGTCCCCGGCTGGAGCTGCACACCGCCGGCGGCGAGGAGCACCCGGACCCGCTGCGCGGCGCGCGGGAGCTGCTCGCCGCCGGGCGGATCGTCGCCGTCAAGGGCCTCGGCGGCTACCACCTGGCCTGCGACGCCCGCAATCCGGCCGCCGTCGCCGAGCTGCGCGCACGCAAGCAGCGCGGCGGCAAGCCGTTCGCCGTGATGGTCGCCGACCTCGGCACCGCCCGGCGGCTGGTGACGATGACCGACGACGAGCAGCGGCTGCTGACCGGCATCCGCCACCCCATCGTGCTGCTGCCCCGGCGGGCCGGCTCCGGCGTCGCCGCCGAGGTGGCGCCGGGCAACCCCGACCTCGGGATCATGCTGCCCTACACGCCGCTGCACGTGCTGCTCTTCGGCCTGCCGGGCGACCCGGCCGGGCCGGACGCCCTGGTGATGACCTCGGGCAACCTGGCCGGCGAGCCGATCGCCCACGACGACGCGGACGCCGCCCGGCGGCTGGCGACGCTCGCCGACGCGCTGCTGCGGCACGACCGGGCGATCCGGGTGCCCTGCGACGACTCGGTCAGCCGGCACGCCGCCGGCGCGGAGCTGCCGATCCGCCGGTCCCGCGGCCACGCCCCGATGCCTATCGCCTTGCCCTTCGAGGTGCCGCCGACCCTGGCGGCCGGCGCGGACCTGAAGAACACCTGCGCGCTCGGCGGCGGCCGGTACGCCTGGGTCAGCCAGCACGTCGGCGACATGGGCGACCTGAGCACCATCGACGCGCTGCGGCGCACCGAGGCGCACCTCGAACTGCTCACCGGGGTCCGGCCCGAGGTGCTGGTGGCGGACCTGCACCCCGGCTACCGCTCCACGGCCTGGGCCCGCGACCACGCCGCCGGCCGCCCGGTACGCCTGGTCCAGCACCACCACGCGCACATCGCCTCGGTCATGGCCGAGCACGGCATCGGCGCCGACGAGCGGGTGATCGGGGTGGCGTTCGACGGCACCGGCTACGGCACCGACGGCGCCGTGTGGGGCGGCGAGGTGCTGATCGCCGACTACAAGTCCTACGACCGGGCGGCACACCTCGGCTACGTGCCGCTCGCCGGCGGGGACGCGAGCGTGCTGCGCCCGTACCGGATGGGGCTGGCGCATCTGCGGGCCGCCGGCGTGCCGTGGCATCCGGAGCTGGCCTGCGTCGCGGCCTGCCCGCCGACCGAGCGTGAGGTGCTCGCCCACCAGCTGGCGACGGGGTTCGGCTGCGTGCCCACCTCCAGCATGGGCCGGCTGTTCGACGCGGTCGCGTCGCTGACCGGCGCCTGCCACGTGGTGGAGTACGAGGCCGAGGCGGCGATCATCCTCCAGGGACTGGCGGCCTCGGCCGGACCGGCCGGCGACGGCTACCGGTTCGGGCCGCCCGCCGACCCCGGCCCGGTGATCCGCGCGGTGGCCGCCGACCTCCTCGCCGGCGTACCGGCCGCGGTGGTGGCCGCGAGGTTCCACGCGGCGGTCGCCGAGCTGATCGCCGGCCTCGCCGGACTCTGCCGCGAGCGGACCGGCCTCGACGTCGTCGCGCTCGGCGGCGGGGTTTTCCAGAACACGTTGCTGCTCGAGGCGGCCCGGCGCTTACTGCAGGAGCGGGGATTCACCGTGTTGTGTCCCCGGCTGCTGCCTCCCAACGACGGCGGCCTGGCCCTCGGCCAGCTGGTGATCGGCGCCTGCAGCTGAACATCGAGAGAGGAGACCCCGCATGTGCCTGGCCGTTCCCGGACGCGTCCTGAGCATCGCCGAGGTCGACGGCACCCTGATGGCCGAGGTCGACTTCGGCGGCGTGCACAAGAACGTCTGCCTGCAGTACATCCCCGACGCCGCGATCGGCGAATACGTCGTGGTGCACGTCGGATTCGCCATCCAGCGGCTCGACGAGAAGTCCGCGCAGGAGACGCTTGCCAACTTCGAGCGCCTCGGAATACTCGACGAAGAGTTCGGCGACGGGTTGACCCGCGCGGCCGAGCAGGCGGGAGCCGATCAGTGAAATACCTCGACGAGTTCAGCAACCCCGATCTGGCCCGGAGGCTCCTCGACCAGATACACGCGGCCGCGACCCGGCCCTGGGCGCTGATGGAGGTCTGCGGCGGGCAGACCCACTCGATCATCCGGCACGGCATCGACCAGCTGCTGCCCGAGGGCATCGAGATGATCCACGGCCCCGGCTGCCCGGTCTGCGTCACCCCGCTCGAGATCATCGACCGGGCCCTGGCCATCGCCGCGCAGCCCGGCGTGATCTTCTGCTCGTTCGGCGACATGCTCCGGGTGCCCGGCAGCGGCCGGGACCTGTTCGGCGTCAAGAGCGCCGGCGCGGACGTGCGCGTCGTCTACTCGCCGCTGGACGCGCTCACCATCGCCCGGGAGAATCCGGAGCGCCAGGTGGTGTTCTTCGGCATCGGCTTCGAGACCACCGCGCCGGCCAACGCGATGACCGTCTACCAGGCCAAGCGGCTCGGCATCACGAACTTCTCGCTGCTGGTCTCGCACGTGCTGGTGCCGCCGGCGATCGCCGCCATCATGGAGTCCCCGCGCTGCCGGGTGCAGGCCTTCCTGGCCGCCGGCCACGTCTGCAGCGTCATGGGCACCGGCGAATACCCGCCCCTGGCCGAGAAGTACCGGGTCCCGATCGTGGTGACCGGCTTCGAGCCGCTGGACATCCTCGAGGGCATCCGCCAGACCGTCGTCCAGCTCGAGGCCGGCCGCCACGAGCTGCAGAACGCCTACCCCCGGGCCGTGCGCGCGGAGGGCAACCTGCCCGCGGTGGCGATGCTGCGCGACGTGTTCGAGGTGACCGACCGGACCTGGCGCGGCATCGGCATGATCCCGGCCAGCGGCTGGCGGCTCTCGTCGCGATACTCGGACTTCGACGCGGAACGCCGCTTCGACGTCGGCGGCATCAGCACCAGCGAGTCGCCGCTGTGCCGCTCCGGCGAGGTCCTGCAGGGCCTGCTCAAGCCCAACGAGTGCGCGGCGTTCGGCAAGCAGTGCACGCCGCGCAACCCGCTCGGCGCGACCATGGTGTCCTCCGAGGGGGCGTGCGCCGCTTATTACGCGTACCGCCGGCTCGATCTGGTGCAGATCTCATGACGGCGGAGCTGGACTTCGAGAACTGGACCTGTCCGCTGCCGCTGCGCGACACCCCCACGGTCGTGATGGGGCACGGCGGCGGCGGGGCCATGTCGGGCGAGCTCGTCGAGCACCTGTTCCTGCCGGGATTCGGGGCCGCCGCCCGCGGCGTCCAGCTCGGCGACTCCGCCGTGGTCACCGTCGGCGGCGCGCGCCTCGCCCTCTCCACCGACTCGTACGTGGTGAAGCCGATGTTCTTCCCCGGCGGCTCGATCGGCGACCTGGCGGTCAACGGCACCGTCAACGACCTGGCCATGTCCGGCGCGACCCCGCTGTACCTGTCGACCGCCTTCATCCTGCAGGAGGGCACCGCCCTGGCCGACCTGGCCCGGATCGCCGAGGCGATGGGGGCCGCCGCGCAGGCGGCCGGGGTGCGGCTGGTCACCGGCGACACCAAGGTCGTGGACAGCGGCAGCGGCGACGGCGTCTACATCAACACCACCGGCGTCGGCGTCGTCGCGGGCGGCGTGGACATCGCGGCGCACCGGGCGGCGGTCGGTGACGCGGTGCTGATCAGCGGCGACATCGGCGAGCACGGGGTGGCCGTCATGAGCTGCCGCGAGGGCCTCGAGTTCGGCACCGCGATGCGCAGCGACACCGCCCCGCTGCACGACCTGGTCGCCGCGATGATCGCGACCGGCGCCGACCTGCACGCGCTGCGCGACCCGACCCGGGGCGGCGTCTCGGCGTCGCTGAACGAGATCGCCCGGGCCGCCGGGGTCGGCGTCGAGCTGGTCGAGCGGGACCTGCCCGTGCCGGCGGGGGTCCGCGACGCGTGCAGCCTGCTCGGCCTCGATCCGCTGCAGGTCGCCAACGAGGGCAAGCTGCTGGCCTTCGTGCCCGCCGGGCGGGCCGGCGACGTCCTGGCCGCCATGCGGGCGCATCCGCGGGGCGAGGGCGCCTGCCGGATCGGCACCGTCGTGGCCGAGCACCCGGGCATGGTCGTGGCGCGCACCGCGCTCGGCGGCACCCGGGTCGTCAACCTGCCCATCGGCGAGCAGCTCCCCCGGATCTGCTGATGAGCGTGCCGGGGACGCTGCTGTTCGCCAGGTATGCGTACCCGCCGAACGAGCTGGGCTACTGCGGGCCGCAGGGTGCCGCGGCGCTGCTGCGCCCGGACGCGCCCGCGGAGATCGCCCGGCGGGCCCGCGGCTTCGAGGGCGCCTGGAGCTATCTGGAGTTCATCGCCGCGTCGGCCGGCATCGCCGATCCGCTCGACGAGGCGGTGGTCGAGGCGTACTGGATCGGCAACGACCTGCTCGACGGCGTCTCGCCGCCGGACCTGGTGGCGTGGCTGGGCGAGCGCTTCCACGGCCAGCCCGGCGGCACCTGGCGTACGGCGTCCGAGCGGGCCGTGCCGCACCACAGCTTCCAGGTGTTCGAGGTCTATCCGTGGGCCGGGCTGCTGACCGCGAAGGCCGGGCCGGTCGCGGTGTCGGTGCTCGACCGCTGCCGTATCCGCGCCGGCGTCGTCCTGGACGTGCACGGCGAGTCCGCGACCGTGCGGTCCAAACCGCTGGTGTGGGACGGCGCCGAGCTGACTCCGGGACCGCCGCGCGACGAGGTCGCCGCCTGGTCCGTCGGCGGGAGATCACTGCTCGGCCGGCTGGCACCCGGCGACCGGGTGGCGCTGCACTGGGACTGGGTCTGCGACGTCATCACCGGCACCCAGCAGGAGCGCATCGAGTCTCTGGAGACCCGCACCGGGTGAGGGCCGGGCCGTCAGCGGCCGGGTCAGACCGCCCACCAGATGGTGGTGTCCGCCGGGATCTCCACCTCGGCGCCGTCGAGCTCGACCGGGCCGCTGGTCAGCAGCGCCTTGCCCGGCATGGCGATCCGGATCGGCTCCGCGGTCATGTTGACGGTGCACCGGAAGTGCGGCGTGCGGTCGAAGACCAGCAGGCCCTCCGGCGCCTCGCGCCAGGTCAGGTTCTTGCCCGAGCCGAGCGCCGGGTCCGACCTGCGCAGCGCCAGCGCGGCCCGGTAGAGCTCCAGGGTGGAGCCGGGGCGGCCCTGCTGCGCGGCGACGCTCAGCTGCGCCCAGCTGTCGGGCTGCGGCAGCCAGCTGCGGCCGCCGGCCGGGCCGAAGCCGTACGGTGCCTCGTCGCCGCCCCACGGGATCGGCACCCGGCAGCCGTCGCGGTAGCCGTCCTGGCCGTTCGCGCGGTGGAACGCCGGGTCCTGGCGCACCTCCGGCGGCAGGTCGACGACCTCGGGCAGCCCCAGCTCCTCGCCCTGGTACAGGTACGCCGAGCCGGGCAGCGCGAGCAGCAGCAGCGTCGCGGCGCGCGCCCGGCGCAGCCCCGCCGCCGGGTCCACGTCGATCGGCCGGCGCCCGGCGACCTCGTCGCCGTCGTTGGGCTGCAGCATGCGGGTGGTGTGCCGGACGACGTCGTGGTTGGACAGCGTCCAGGTGGCCGGCGCGCCGACCTTGCCCATCGCCTCGAGCGAATCGTCGATGACCTTGCGCTGGGCGGTCGCGTCCCACTCGGTGCCGAGGTAGCTGAAGTTGAACGCCTGGTGCAGCTCGTCGGGGCGCACGTAGTTGGCCACCCGCTCATGGGTCGGTGCCCAGGCCTCGGCGACGGCGATGCGCTCGCCCGGGTACTCGTCGAGGATCCGGCGCCAGCTGCGGTAGATCTCGTGCACGCCGTCGCGGTCGAAGCACGGGTTGACCCCCGCGTCGAGCAGGTGCCACTCCACCGAGTCGTCCACGTCCGGCAGGCCCTCGGCCTTGACCATGCCGTGCGCCACGTCGATCCGGAAGCCGTCGACGCCGAGGTCCAGCCAGAACCGCAGGATGGTGCGGAACTCGTCGGCGACCGCCGGGTGCTCCCAGTTGAAGTCCGGCTGCTCCGGCGCGAACAGGTGCAGGTACCAGTCGCCGGGGGTGCCGTCCGGGTCGGTGGTCCGGGTCCAGGCGGGGCCGCCGAAGATCGACTTCCAGTTGTTCGGCGGCAGCTCACCGTGCTCGCCCTGCCCGGCCCGGAAGTGGTATCGGCCCCGATGCGGCGAGCCGGGGCCCTCGGTGATCGCCCGCCGGAACCATTCGTGCTGGTCCGAGGAGTGATTGGGCACCAGGTCGACGATCACCCGGATGCCGAGGTCGTGTGCGTCGCCGATCAGGCCCCGCGCGTCGTCGAGGGTGCCGAACATCGGGTCGACCATGCGGTAGTCGGCCACGTCGTAGCCGGCGTCGGCCTGCGGCGAGGCGTAGAACGGCGACAGCCAGACGGCGTCGACGCCCAGCTCACGCAGGTAGGGCAGGCGGCTGCGGATGCCGGGCAGGTCGCCGATGCCGTCGCCGTCGGAGTCGGCGAAGCTGCGCGGGTAGATCTGGTAGATGACCGCGTCCCGCCACCAGGGGCTCGGCGCGGCCACGGCGGCGTCGTCGCGCTCAGCCGTCGGTAGGGAGATCAGTTGATCGGTCATGGCGGATGACGGTATCAGGTTACTAACTCGTGTTACATAGCTACGAACGAAACGACCTGCACCGGTTAAGCGCGCGGGTCTCGGTCGCGAATCAGGACGGCTTGGCGGTGGAGTCGCGCACGATCAGCGACGTGCCCAGCGACTGGTGCGGGTGCTGATCCTCGCCGCGGATGGCCGAGATGAGAAAGTCCGCCGCGGTGCGGCCCTTGGTCACGATCGGCTGCCGCACGGTGGTCAATCGGGGACGGAACCACGCAGACTCGGCAAGGTCGTCGAAACCGGTCACCGAGACGCCCGTCGGCACGTCGAGGCCGAGCTCCTGCAGGGCGTCGACCACCCCGTACGCGAGCACATCGGACAGCGCCAGGATCGCGGTCGGCGGCTGACCCTCGGCCATCAGCGCCCGGGTCGCGCGGTAGCCCTCGGTGCGCGACACCGGCACCTCCGTCAGCCGCACGTCGTCCATCGTCAGCCCGACCTCGGCCAGCGCCTCGGCGATGCCGGCCATCCGCCGCCCCAGCGGGCCGCCCGGGCCGCGGTCCGGCAGATTCGGCCCCGGCGACACCACCGCGAGCCGCCGGTGACCCAGCTCCAGCAGGTAGCGGGTGACCTCGCGGGCGCCGCCATGGTCATCGACGTCGACGCTGGGCGCGCCCTCGTACCGGTCGCTGTCGATCAGTACGAACGGGATGTTGCGCCGCTCGAGCTCGGCGACCTCACCCCGGTCGATCTCCAGCCCGCAGACGATGAAGCCGTCGACCGCCGCGTACGGGATGGCCTTGAGGACCGAGTCCTGCAGCGGCGGCGTGAGCAGCAGGGTGTAGCCCTCCTGATCGCAGACCTGCCCGACCCCCATCAGGAACCGGGCGTAGTAGGGGTTCTCCATGACCCGGGCCAGCGACTCCGGCAGCAGCACCCCGAGCGACTGGGTCGCGCCCGCCTGCAGCATCCGGGCCAGCGGGCTCGGCGTGTAGCCGAGGTCCCGGGCCACCGCCAGGATGCGCTCGCGGGTGGCGGCGGAGATCCGCTGCGGATTGTTGAAGGCGCACGACACCGCGGAGCGGGAGACCCCCGCGGCCGCCGCGACATCGCTGGACGTCGGCTTGCCGCCGGCCTTTTTCGACGGCATCCGTCACAACCTCGCTCGCTCGGTGTGCGCTTACGATAACCCAGCCGCCGACAGCAACTGACGGATCAGGGGGTGCACGTCGACCGCCTCGTCGTCGGCCAGCACGACGATCCCCGCGCGACGGTCCGGCAGCCAGGCGCCGAACGTGACGAAGCCGGGAACGTCACCGGGGTGGAAGTACGCCCGGTGCCCGCCGACCGTGCCGATGTAGAACCCGTAGCCGTAGTGCGCGCCCGCGTAGGACCAGCCCGCCACGGGCTCCTCGCCGGTCGGCGCGAGCGGACCGGTCAGCACCATGAGCGACTCCCAGCCGAGCACCGCTCCGCTGTGCAGGGCCCCGCTCCAGCGGGCCAGGTCGCCGACGGTCGACCACACGTCGCTGGTGCCCGCCAGCAACGGCAGCACGACCTCCGGCAGCGCCTCGCCGGCGCGATGGCCCCGGGCGTACGCGACGCCGTCCGGACGGCCCGTCGTGGTCGACACCAGGCCGGCCGGCGCGAAGACCTGCTCGGCGAGGAACGACGCGTAGTCCTGGCCCGCGGCCCGCTCGACGATGTGCGCGGCCAGCACGTAGCCGGGGCTGCTGTAGCACCAGCGGATCCCCGGCCGGCTGTGCGGCTCGGCGCCCATGAGCAGCGGGACGCGCTCGTCGATCGCGATCACGTCGGCCAGTACGTAACCCGGAGCGTCCTGCCAGTGGCTCATCCCGGAGGTGTGGGTCAGCAGGTGGTGCAGGGTGATCTCGCGCCACCGCGGCGGGCTGCCCGGCAGCCAGTGGCTCACCGGCTGATCCAGTTTGAGCGCTCCGCGCTCGGCCAGCAGCAGCGCGGCGACCGCGGCGAACTGCTTGCCCAGCGAGGCGATCGGGAATCGGGTCTGCGACGTGGCGGGGCCGCCGGCCACATCCACCGCGACCGACCCGTCGACGGTCACCAACGCGGCGCCGTGCAGGCCCTCGACTGTCCACATGGCCGACAGATTAGCCCTCTGCGCGGCGGAAAGGAGAGATCAGGACACCGGTAGGTGAATCGTGAAGGTGGTGCCGGCGCCCTCGGCCGACCGCACGTCGATCCGGCCGTGGTGGTTACCCACCACCGTGCTGACGATCGCCAGGCGTCGGCCCGGGTCAGCTGCGCGTCGACGGCCCGCGCCTCGTCCCCGCCCGCCAGCGACCGCAGCGACCGGCCGACCAGGGTGTAGTCGAGCATGGCGGCCCGGAAGACGCTCAGCATCTGCGCGTCGCCGGTCAGCGAGTAGCCGCGCACGCCCCGCTGCGCGTCGGCGAGCACCCCGCGCAGCCCGGCATTGGCCAGCCGCAGCGGCTGGACATGGGTGGTGAGCTCGCGGACCACCTTGTGCTGCTGCAGCACCATGGCCGTCTCGACCAGCCCGGAACAGACGATCAGGCTCACCAGGACCACGAACGCTCTGGTCAGCAGAAACCCGACAGAGCGGTCACGGCGCATGGGCAGCGGATCAGGCTCGGGCCCGGCTCAGCAGTGCCTGGATCCGCGACACCAGCTCGCGCGGGCTGAAGGGCTTGGTCACGTAGTCGTCGGCGCCGGCGCTGAAGCCGCCCTCGACGTCGTGCTCCTGGACCCGGGCGGTCAGCATGATGATCAACATGCCGGAGGTCGCCGGGTCGCCGCGCAGGATCCGGCACACGTCGATGCCGGAGAGCCCCGGCATCGAGATGTCCAGGACCGCGAGCGTGGGCTGGCGGTCCCGGGCCTGCTCGAGCGCCGCCTGTCCGTCCGCCACCGCGATCACGTCGAAGCCGGCCTGCTCGAGCTTGAACGCCACCAGGTCACGGATGTCGGGGTCGTCGTCGGCGACCAGGACCACCGTCACGGCAATTCCCCCCGGTCGTGGCCGCGCGGGAATGCCCGACCTGCTTTTCGCTACCAAATCGCATGATATCCCGTTAGTCCGCCTAAGGCCCCCCGCTCGCCGCAACCGCATGGCAACCGGCGCGCAGCCGCCGTGCAGCCCCGACCTGGTGCTCTTAGCCACAGACGCTAAACCGCGAACCGAAACGGCAGGAGGACCCGATGACTGTCCTGAACAGCAACGACATCCGCACCGAGGCATTGTTCGTCTCCGACCTGCAGCGTTCGCAGCACCCGACCGACGAGGTCATCCGCGAGGCCGTGTCCGAGACGGTGGACCGGCTGGGCGAGAGCGGCTGCGCCGCCCTGGTCGCGCAGGAGTTCGGCGAGCACCCGGACTGCGCCCTCGGCCGGATGCAGTGGGCCCGGACCGCGGTGCGCACCGCGTTCGCGGCCTGACCGTCCACCACGCCAGCGGTACCGGCGCCGGTACCGCGGGCGCCGGCGCCATGACCGACCGTATGGTGTCCATCATGCACGCGCGATTGAGCATGTGGTGGCCCGCCGACCCGGCGGCCACACCCACCCGCGCGTAACCACACCAACCGCGGCCGCCTCCCCGAGGCGGCCGTTTCCGTGTGGCCCGATCCTCGGCGGCGGCCCTGATCCGAACCGAGGAACAGTGAAGCCCTTCGCACTGCTGCACCGTGACGGCGCCGACCACGTCGACGTCCTGGAAGGCGACATCGTCACCGTCGACGCGCTCGCCGACATCCCGCTGACCCCCGGCCGTTCCGGCCCGCAGACCCTCGCCCTGATCCCGTTCCGGCAGATCGCCGAGCGCGGCTTCGACTGCGTCGACGACGGCGCGCCCCTGGAATGCCTGCGGATCGCCGCGCACACCACCCGGCCGCTGATGGAGATCATCGACGGGCTCCCGGCCGCGCCGGTCGCCCTGTCCGGCGGCGCGTTCGACATCACCGACGACGCGTACGGCGAGATCGTGGCCGACGTGCTGCGCGACGAGATCGGCCGCGGCGAGGGCGCCAACTTCGTCATCCACCGCGTCTTCACGGCCCGGGTGGACGGCGACCCGCTCGACGCGGCCCGGGCCGCGTTCCGCAACCTGCTCACCGGCGAGCGGGGCGCCTACTGGACGTTCCTGGTGCACACCGGCACCCGTACGCTCGTCGGCGCCACCCCGGAGCGGCACGTCAGCGTCGCCGACGGGCTGACGATGATGAACCCGATCTCCGGAACGTTCCGCCACGACGGCACCCGCGACCTGCTCGACTTCCTCGCCGACCGCAAGGAGATCGACGAGCTGTACATGGTGCTCGACGAGGAGCTCAAGATGATGGCCGCGGTCGCCGAGCACGGCGGCCAGGTCGTCGGCCCGCACCTGAAGCGGATGACCCACCTCACCCACACCGAGTACCTGCTGGCCGGGAAGGGCTCGCTCGACGTCCGCGAGGTGCTGCGGGCGACCATGTTCGCGCCGACCGTCACCGGCAGCCCGCTGGAGAACGCCTGCCGGGTGATCGCCCGGCACGAGCGCCGCGGCCGCGGCTACTACGCGGGCGTGCTCGCCCTGCTCGGCCACGACGACGAGGGCCGGCAGAGCCTGGACGCGCCGATCCTGATCCGCACGGCGGAGATCTCGCCGGCCGGCGACCTGCGGGTCCCGGTCGGCGCCACGCTGGTCCGGCACTCGACCGCGACCGGCGAGGTCGCCGAGACGCACACCAAGGCCGCGGGCGTGCTGGCCGCGCTGGGCGCCTCGTCGCTTCCCGGTGCCGCATCACCGCCGGAGCAGGACGGCCCGGAGGTACTGGCCGCGCTGGCCGCGCGCAACGACGGCCTGGCCCGCTTCTGGCTGGACCAGCGCCGCCCGGGCGCCCTGACCGTGCCGGAGCTGGACGGCCGGACGGCCGTGATCGTCGACAACGAGGACACGTTCACGGCGATGCTGGCGCACCAGCTGCGCGCGCTCGGCCTGGCGGTGACCGTCGTGCCGTGGACCGCGGCGGCCGTGCCGGGCGCCGACCTGGTGGTCGTCGGCCCCGGCCCGGGCGACCCGGCCTCGGACGAGCCCAAGATGGCGATGCTCCGGGGCCTGGTCGCGGACCTGCTGGCGGCGGGCCGGCCGACGCTGGCGGTCTGCCTCGGCCACCAGATCCTCAGCTCCCTGCTGGGCCTGCGCCTGCACCGCCGGGACACCCCGTATCAGGGCGTCGCCCGCGACATCGACCTGTTCGGCGAGGTCCGGCGGGTCGGCTTCTATTCGAGCTTCACGGCCCTCGCCGGGCAGATCGACGGCGTCGAGATCGCCGCCGACCCGGCGGACGGCACGGTGCACGCGCTGCGCGGCCCGGGCTTCGCGGGGGTCCAGTTCCACCCGGAGTCGGTGCTCAGCGCGGACGGCGTCACGATCCTGGCGGAACTTCTTCCGCCACTTCTCTCCCGGACGGTTAGCCCGGCGGTGAGCGGGTAGCGCAAGAGGACCGGTGGTTCAAGCGGATCGAGAGCCTCCGCTTGGACCACCGGCCCGCAACCCGGCTCCTCAGAACGGGTGGAACTCCTCGAAGGGCGGCTCGGCCCGGTAGCCGGGGAGCCGGAGGGCGCGGCAGCGGGGCACCGCCTCGGCCGCGGGGTCGTCGCCGATGTTCCGCAGGGTTCCGCCGGCGAAGGCGCCGGGGATCGCCGTCCAGCCCAGGTTCTTCTCGTAATACCGCACCGCGGCGCGCACCGACGGCGTCCAGTCGTCGTCGATCACGATCAGCCCGCCCGGCCGGACGAAGCTACGCAGGAAGTAGAGGTCCACGAAGACCTCGTGAAAGCGGTGGCTACCGTCCACGAACGCCGCGTCGGCGTCGAATTCCTGGGTGGCCAGCCCGGCGAGCGCGAAAGAGGACTGGCCCCCGACGAGCCGTGCGATCGAGTCCAGTTCCGCGAGGCACAGCAGATTCCACCCGACGTTGGCGTACTCGATGTCCTGGAAGGGATCGATGATGACGTGCCGGGGGTGTGGCGGATCGATCGTGACCAGCGCTTCACCGATCGCGAGGGCCGAACTGGCGTAGGCGAGCCCGATCTCGACGACGGTCTCGACCCGCTCGGAGATCAGCAGATCTCGAAGCAGATCGCAGTCCCGCTCGGGCAACGTGACGGTCTCGAAGTCCCGCTCGTGGTCCCGCGTCCACGGCGGGCCGTCCCGCACCAGCCGGCGGCGTACTTCCTGGATTCGTACCACGCGCTCATCCATTCGCGTCAGACTAGGGCGCATCCGGCCGTCAGCCCATCCGGGTCAGGGCCGCGCGGACCCGGGCCACGTCCCGGCGGCGGCGCTCCAGGGTCATCGCCAGGCCGACCAGCAGCAGCCCGGCCACCGCGAGCGGGATCCAGCGCGGCAGCAGGTCCCAGGCCAGCACCGCCTCGTGCAGCGCCACGACGGCGAGGACGCCGCCGCCGGCGACCACCGGCGCCCGCAGGCGGGCGTGCGCGCCGGCCAGCAGGACCGCGAGCGCGCCGAGGCCGAGCAGCAGCCGGCGCAGCGGCTCGCCCTCGCCCGCCAGCACGGACGCCAGCGTCGGCAGCAGCGCCGCGGCCAGCGCCGGGCCGTAGGTCACCCAGCTTGACCTCTCGCCCGGGCCGCGACGGGCCAGCCAGCCGATGAGCAGCGCCGCGGCGGCGGCCGGCAGCGTGTACGCCTCGAGGGTCGCGACCCGCGCTCCGGCGATCAGCAGCCACCAGGCGCCCAGCTCGGCCAGCACCGCCGCGACGACGTGTCCACGCCGGACCGCGGCGGCCTCGCCGGGGCGCAGCGCCCGCAGCCCGAGCGCCAGCCCCCAGAAGGTGCAGACGGCGGCCGCGTGCCGGATCGACCCGGCGGCGAGCAGCAGCGCGACGAACGCCCCGGCGTGCGCCGCGACCTGCACCGCCCGTCCCTCGTACGGCCGGCGGGACCCGAGCGCGGTGCCCAGCGCCAGCACCACCGCGGCGGCGCCCAGCACCGCG
>NZ_JBEZXZ010000031.1:0-30997 GCF_040638275.1 Actinoplanes sp. NPDC026623
CTCCCGCGCCCGAGGCCCCGGCGCCGACGCAGGCCGCCGCGCCGGCCGCCGAGAAGGTCAGCTCCAACGGCGCCGGCGACGCCGGTTACGTGACGCCACTGGTCCGCAAGCTCGCCGCCGAGAAGGGTGTCGACCTCGCGGCAATCACCGGCACCGGCGTCGGCGGCCGGATCCGCAAGCAGGACGTCATCGAGGCGGCCGACAAGGCCGCCGCCGCGAAGGCCGCACCGGCCCAGCAGCAGGCCGCGGCTCCCGAGGCGGCCCCGGCCGCCAAGCCGGCACCCAGCCCGCTGCGGGGACGCACCGAGAAGCTGACCCGGATCCGCGCGACGATCGCCCGCCGCATGGTGGAGTCGCTGCACGTCTCGGCGCAGCTCACCACGGTGGTCGAGGTCGACATCACCAAGGTCGCCACCCTGCGCGGCAAGGCCAAGGTCGCCTTCCAGGCCAAGCACGGCGCGAAGCTGACCTTCATGCCGTTCCTGGCGCTGGCCGCGGTCGAGGCGCTGCGCGAGCACCCGGTGGTCAACTCGTCGATCGACCAGGAGGCCGGCACGGTCACCTACCACGACGGCGAGCACCTGGCCATCGCGGTGGACACGCCGAAGGGCCTGGTCGTCCCGGTCATCCGGGACGCCGGAGACCTCAACCTGGCGGGCCTGGCCAAGCGGATCGCCGACGTTGCCGAGCGCACCCGCAACAACAAGATCAGCCCGGACGAGCTGTCCGGCGGCACCTTCACGCTGACCAACACGGGCAGCCGGGGCGCGCTCTTCGACACCCCGATCATCAACCAGCCGCAGGTCGGCATCCTCGGCACCGGCGCGGTGGTCAAGCGCGCCGTGGTCGTCGACGACCCGAACCTGGGCGAGCTGATCGTGCCACGCTCGATGATCTACCTGGCGCTCAGCTACGACCACCGGATCGTGGACGGCGCCGACGCCGCCCGCTTCCTGGTGACGATGAAGGACCGGCTGGAGGCCGGCCAGTTCGAGGGAGACCTCGGCCTGTCCTCCTGATCCGGGGCGGAACGTGAAACAGGGGGCGCCCGGCGCCCCCTGTTTTGGTTTTGTACCCCATCGCGTTGGGGCAATGATGGAGACATGCGGATCATCCTGGCCGGCGCGTCCGGTTTCCTCGGCACCCGGCTCGCCGGCCGTCTGCGCGCCGCCGGCCACGACCTCACCCTGCTCGTCCGCCGGGAACCCCGGGCGGCCGGCGAGGCCACCTGGGAGCCGTCCGCGGGCCAGCTGGACCGGGCGCTGGTGGCCGGCACCGACGCGGTGATCAACCTGGCCGGCGCGGGCGTCGGCGACAAGCGCTGGAACGCCCGCTACAAGGGCCTGATCCGGAGCAGCCGGGTGGACACGGCCGGCACGATCGCCCAGACGATCCGGAGCCTCCCCGCCGCCGACCGCCCGCCGATCCTGCTCCAGTCCTCCGCCGTCGGCTGGTACGGCGACACCGGCGACCGCCAGGTCACCGAGGAGTCCCCGGCGGGCACCGGCTTCCTCGCCGACGTGTGCCGGGTCTGGGAGGCGGCCGTCCGTCCCGCCGAGGACGCGGGCATCCGGGTCGCGCTGCTGCGCACCGGGCTGCCCCTCGACTCCCGCGGCGGCCTGCTCAAGCCCCAGATGCTGCCCTTCCGGCTGGGCGTCGGCGCCAGGCTGGGCGGCGGACGGCAGTGGGTGCCCTGGATCGGCCTGAACGACTGGCTCGGCGCCACCGAGTTCCTGCTTGAGCGCGACGACCTGGCCGGCCCGGTCAACATGGTCGGCCCGGAGCCGGTGACCAACGCCACGTTCACCCGGGTCCTCGGCCAGGTGCTGAACCGCCCGGCCGTGCTGCAGGTCCCGGGGATCGCGCTGCAGGTGGCGCTCGGCGAGTTCGCGCACGAGGCGCTGCGCAGTCAACGGGCGCTGCCGGGCGTGCTGCAGCGTGCCGGTTTCGCCTTCACCCAGCCGACCCTCGAGGCCGCGCTGCGGGCCGCCGTCGACCAGCAGTCGAACGCCGTGGCCTGAACCGGGCTGGGACTTGCTAACCTCCGGCTGGTGTCCGTAGTCGCCGCAGCCCCCTCCGAGTCCGCCGACCCGCCGGTCGTCTCCACGACCCGCACCGGCGGTCGCCGGCCGTGGCGCCAGCATCTGGTGGTCGCCGCCGTCGCGCTGGGCCTCGCGGCCTGGGTGACAAACGGCCTGTGGCGTGACCCGGCCGGGCACGTGCTCGCCAACAACGTGGGCGACCAGGCCTTCTTCGAGTGGCTGCTGGGCTACGGCGTCTACCTGCTCGGGCACGGCGCCGACCCGTTCTTCACCGACCTGATGAACGCGCCGGTCGGGGTCAACCTGGCCGCCAACACGTCCATCACCGTCTTCATCGTGCTGTTCTCGCCGCTGACCCTGCTGGCCGGTCCGCAGGTCAGCTTCGCGGCGATCCTCACGCTGAACCTGGCCGCCTCGGCGTTCGTCTGGTATCTGTTTCTGCGCCGCTACCTGGTCCGGCACGCGGCCGCGGCGGCTGCCGGCGGGTTCTTCTGCGGCTTCGCGCCCGGCTTCATCTCGCACGCCAACGGCCACCTGAACTGGACCGCGGGCTGGGTCGCGCCGATGGTGCTCTGGTGGGTGCTCAAGCTGCCGGAGCGGGGGCGCTGGCTGCGGCACGGGGTGATCCTCGGCCTGCTGGTGGCCGTCGGCTTCTCCATCGCCGCCGAGGGCCTGTTCTTCACCGCCCTGGCCTGCGGCCTCTTCCTGATCATCCGCTCGGTGCAGCCGGGTTGCCGCGCGGAGGCGCGCCGGGCGCTGCCGACGGTGCTCGCCGGGCTCGGCGTCACCGCGGTGGTCGCCGGGGCGCTGCTGGCGTACCCGCTCTACATGCACTTCGCCGGGCCGCAGTCGTTCAGCGGGACCGGCTTCAACCAGGCGCACTACGCCGAGGACATCGGCGCCTACTTCCAATATCCGACCCGCTCGGTCGCCGGCTGGCTCGGCCTGGGCAGCAACCTGGCGCCGAATCCGACCGAGGAGACGTCCTTCTTCGGCCTGCCGCTGCTGATCCTGGTCGTCGTGTCGCTGGCCGCGCTGCGGCGGCAGGCGGCGCCGGGGCGGTTCGAGACCCTGGCGGCGCTCTACGGGGTCGGCGCGATTTTCCTGGTGCTGTCCCTCGGGCCGCAGCTCAAGTTCTTCAAGGGCACGACGAGCATCAAGCTCCCGTACGCGGCCCTGCAGCACCTGCCGCTGTTCAACTCGGCGCTGCCCGGCCGTTTCGCCCTCGTGGTGGCCGGTGTGATCGGCATCATCCTCGCGCTGAGCGTCGACCGGCTGCTCACCGAGCCGATGCCGTCGGTGCGGTCGCACACGATCTGGGCGGCCGGCTTCGCGGTGGCGCTGGTGCCGCTGTTCCCGCTGCCGGTGCTCACCACCGAGCGGGCGCCGGAGCCCCCGTTCATCTCCGAGGGGCTCTGGAAGGACTACGTCACCGACGGCGGCACCCTGTCCACGCTGCCGTTCGCGACCACCGACACCGCGGACGGGCAGCGCTGGCAGGCGTACACGATGGCCCGCGGCGGTGAGCAGTTCCGCATCCCCGACGGTTACTTCCTCGGGCCCGGCGGGCCCGACGGCACCGGCCAGATCGGCGCCACCCAGCGGCACACCGACTGGCTGTTCTTCCGCGCCGCCCTGTACGGCTACGTGGCACCGATCGACGACCACGACCGCGACCAGGCACGTGAGGACCTCGCGGACTGGAACATCCAGGCCGTCTTCCTGCCGGAGTGGATCACCGGCTCGCACAGCCCGCTGTTCCGGGCCGCGGTGGAGGTGACCGCGACCGACCTGCTCGGCGAGCCCGAGCATGTCGGCGGCGTGCTGCTGTGGCGAATCCGCCCGGGAATCGACCCGGTCGCCAGGGGTTAGGGTGAAACGGTGACGACTTCCACGTTGCAGGTCCTTCGTCCGGGCCTGGTCGACTACCGCGAGGCCTGGGACGAGCAGCGCCGGCTGCACGAGGCCGTGGTCGCGGGCACCCGGCCGGACACGATTCTGCTGCTCGAGCACCCCAGCGTCTTCACCGCCGGCAAGCGCACCGAGCCGCTGGACCGGCCGCTCGACGGCACCCCCGTCGTCGACGTCGACCGCGGCGGCAAGATCACCTGGCACGGCCCGGGTCAGCTCGTCGGCTACCCGATCGTCCGGCTCCCCGATCCGATCGACGTGGTGGCGTACGTGTGCCGCGTCGAGCAGTTGCTGATCGACGTGTGCGGCGAGTTCGGCGTCACCGCCGGGCGCAGCGCCGTCAAGGGCCGCAGCGGCGCCTGGGTGCTCGCCGACGACCGCGGTCCCGACCGCAAGATCGCGGCGATCGGCATCCGGGTGGCCCGCGGCGTGACCCAGCACGGCTTCGCCCTCAACGCCGACTGCGACCTGACCAACTACGACCGCTTCGTGCCCTGCGGCATCCGCGACGCGGGGGTGACCTCGCTGACGGCGGAGCTCGGCCGGCAGGTGACGGTCGCCGACCTGATGCCGGTCGTCGAGCGCCACCTGCCGACGCTGCTGTGAGCCTCTACCGCGACCCGCGCGACAAGCGGGTCTTCGTGCCGAAGAAGGGCGGCGGGCTGGTGCTGAACTTCGGCCACCCCGTCGCGTGGTGGATCGTGATCAGCACGACGATCATCCCGCTGATCATCGTGGTCGGCGTGACGATCGCCGTCATGGCGTGACCCGGTTGAGGTCGCGCGGGAACGCCGTGACCTCGCGGACGTTGCTCGCGCCGGTCAGCCGGGCCACGAACCGTTCCAGCCCGATGGCGAAGCCACCGTGCGGCGGCATGCCGTACCGGAAGGCGTCGAGGTAGCCCTCGTAGGCCTCGGTCGTCTCCCCCCGCGCGGCGAGCGCGGCCCGGTAGTCCTCGAAGTGGTGCAGCCGCTGCCCGCCGGTGACCAGTTCGAGCCCGCGGAAGAGCAGGTCGAAGCTGTTCGACCAGGCCGGGTCGGACGGCTGCGGGTGCGTGTAGAACGGCCGCTTGCGCATCGGGTACCCGGTCACGAAGACGAACTCCGAGCCGTGCTCGCGCAGCGCCCACTCGCCCAGCGCCCGTTCGTGCGCCGGCGCCAGGTCCGGCTCGTCTGCCGGGGCGCCCACGATCCGCAGCGCCTGTTCGAAGTGCAGCGCCGGGATCTCCTTCGGCACCTCGGGCACGGCGACGCCGGTCCGCTCGGCGACCGCGGCCGTCATGCTCGCGACGACGTCGGTGAGCACGGCCATCACGTCCCGGTGGTCGGCGATGAACCCCAGTTCGGCGTCGAGCGAGGTGTACTGCGCCAGGTGCCGGGCCGTGTCGTGCGGTTCGGCCCGGAACACCGGTCCGACCTCGTAGACCCGCTCGAAGACCCCGACCATGAGCTGCTTGTAGAACTGCGGCGACTGGGCCAGGTAGGCGGGCCGGCCGAAGTAGTCGAGCGCGAACACGTTCGCGCCGGATTCCGTCGCCGATGCGACGATCTTCGGGGTGTGTATCTCGACGAACCGGCGCTCCTCGAGCGCGGACCGGAAGCCCGCGGTCGCGGCGGCTGAGACCCGCAGCGCCGCGGCGCGCGCCGGGTGCCGCAGGGCGAGGGCGGCATGGTCGAGCTGGGTGGGCATGCTCGCGGTCAGCGCCGGCCGATGCAGCTCGAACGGCAGCGGTACGCCGACCGCGCTGAGCACCCGCAGGGCGGGCCCGGTCAGCTCGACGCCGGCGGGCGCCGCCGGGTTCGCGGTGACGGTGCCGGTCAGCTCGACCACGGACTCCTCCGGCAGCGTCTCGATCCTGCAGCGCAGCCCGGGCTCGGTCACGACGGCCTGGGTGAGGCCGGCGGCGTCGCGGACGATCAGGAAGGCGACCGACTTGAGCAGCCGGCGGCGGTGTATCCAGCCGGCGATCGTGACGGTCTCGCCGGCGTGCCCGGCCAGTTCGGTGGAGAGGATGCGTTGCATGGCTTCTACCTCCTAGGCGACTGCAACGCGGCCCCAGGGAGGCGTGGGCGAGCGGGATCCTCGCGGTGCCACCACACCTTCGCGCCGGGCGGGCTGGCCCGCCCGGCGCCTCTTGTGATGCTCGGCTCGGGAGTGTCTTCGCGCCCCGGCACCGGGCCATCTTCACAACTGGCGATGGCTCTCTCGGCCGGTGGATCGGGGCGTTACTCGGTTCCGTCGTCACCGTGGCCGTGACCTTAACAGGGCCGGATCGGCCCGCAAACGGCATTTTCCCGGGGGCGTGAGGGCACTCACAGGATTCGCTGCGTGAGCCTCGTCGCCCCTGCAACGGTTGATCTTGCGATCGGCGTAACCTCAGCCTTGTGACTATTGCTCCCGAGGGCCGCCGCCTGCTGCGCATCGAGGCGCGCAACGCCGAGACTCCGATCGAGCGCAAGCCGCCGTGGATCAAAGTCAAAGCCAAGATGGGCCCTGAATATACGCATATGCGTAGTTTGGTCCAGAAGGAAGGCCTCCACACGGTCTGCCAGGAAGCCGGCTGCCCCAACATCTACGAATGCTGGGAAGACCGCGAGGCCACCTTCCTGATCGGCGGCGATCAATGCACCCGCCGCTGCGACTTCTGCCAGATCGACACGGGCAAGCCGGCGGAGTTCGACGCCGACGAGCCCCGCCGGGTCGGCGAGTCGGTCGCGACGATGGGCCTGAAATACGCCACGGTCACCGGCGTGGCCCGCGACGACCTCCCCGACGGCGGCGCCTGGCTCTACGCGGAGACGGTCCGCCAGATCCACAAGCTGCAGCCCGGCTGCGGCGTCGAGCTGCTCATCCCGGACTTCAACGCCGAGCCGGAGCAGCTCGCCGAGGTCTTCGGCGCGGCGCCCGAGGTGCTGGCGCACAACGTGGAGACGGTCCCCCGCATCTTCAAGCGCATCCGCCCCGGCTTCCGCTACGAGCGCTCCCTCGACGTGATCACGCAGGCCCGCGCGGCCGGGCTGGTGACGAAGAGCAACCTGATCCTCGGCATGGGCGAGGAGCGGGCGGAGGTCTCCCAGGCCCTGCGCGACCTGCACGAGGCCGGCTGCGAGCTCATCACGATCACTCAATATCTGCGGCCGACCCCGCGCCACCACCCGGTGGAGCGCTGGGTCAAGCCGGAGGAGTTCGTGGAGCTCAGCGAGGAGGCCGACGAGATCGGCTTCGCGGGCGTCATGAGCGGGCCGCTGGTCCGCTCCTCCTACCGCGCCGGCCGCCTCTACCAGCAGGCCCTCGCCGCCCGCGGCTGACGGGTTCCGTCTCAGCGCGGCTTCAGGGCCGGCCGGCCCCGGCCGCTCTCCGGGCAGCGGTCAGGCTCGGCGGGCATCCGGGCGTGCAGGGCCGGGCGGGCCAAGCCGGGCGTGCCGGGTTCAGTTGTCCAGCAGGCCGAGGCGGTGGGCGACCGCCGCGGCCTCGCCGCGGTTGGCGACCGCCAGCTTCGCAATGATGCGCGAGACGTGCACGCTCGCCGTCTTCGGTGAGATGTAAAGCTGCTGCGCGATCCGGCCGTTGCTCTGCCCCTCGGCCACGAGCCGCAGCACCTCGCGCTCGCGTTCCGTGAGCGTCTCCGTCCCGGTCGGCGCCGGCTGCGCCGCCGAACGCAGCCCGATCCGCCGCGCCAGCAGGTCCGCGGCCTCGGACAGCGGAACGGCGCCGAGCGCGCCCGCGATGGCCGCCACCTCCTCGACCGCCTCGCCCGCCGCGACGCGGTCCCCGGCACCCGCCTCCGCGGACGCGCACGCGAACAGCGCCACCGCCAGCGGATAGCGCTGGCCGTCGGCCCGCCACGCCGCCACGGCGTCACGCCACAGCTCCGGGCGCCCCTCCAGCGTCGCCTTCACCTGCGCCGCGTACGCCCGGTCGGCCGGATAGCGCCTCGGCAGCGTCGCCGCGATCCGCAGGATCCTGGCGCTCAGCTCGTCGTCGGACGACTCCGTCGCGGCCGTCGCCGCCGCCGCGAGCACCGGCCACCCGTAACGGGGACGGTCGGCGATGGCCGGCTCCTCCACCGCCAGCCGGGCGGCCGCCAGCGCCCCCGCGGCGTCGCCCGAATGCCGCGCGACCAGGATGCGCAGCTCCGCCAGCGACAACCTGTTCTCCCGGTGCAGGAACTGGCGGCCGAGGAACGCGATCGCCCGGTGCGCGAGCTGCTCCGCGCCCTCGTGCCCCCGGGCCAGGCGCAGGCGGGCACGCATGCGCATCCACGGCAGCGCCAGCGTGCCGGGCGGATCGAGCCGGGCCGCCACCGCGCACCGCGCGTCGGCCTCGTCCCAGCGGCCCAGCGCAATCAGCGCCTCGGCATGGTTGGCCAGCAGGAACACCCCGGTGGTCCGGTGCACACCGACCCGGTCCGCGTACGGGACGCCGTCGGCCGCGACGGCCGCCGACTCCTCGTAGCGGCCGAGCTCGAAGAGCGAGTCCGACACGTTCACCAGCGCGCGGGCCAGGTTGGGCAGGTCGCCGCTCTCCCGGGCCAGCGCCACCGCCGCCATCATCGCGGGCAGCCCCTCGTCGGCCGCCAGCCGGCCGCCGCACACCTGACCGAAGGTGATCCTCGCCGAGACCTGCGTGCTCACGTCGCCGATCTCCTCGGCGGCCGTCAGCGCCTCGCTCGCGACCCGGCCAGCCTGGCCGTCGTCGACGCCGCCGAGCGCGTACGCCACGTCCGCGAGCAGCGTGACCCGCTGCGGCGACTGCGGCGCCGACAGCAGCAACCGGTACGCCGCTCGGGCCTCGGCCGCGCCGTCGCTGCTCCCGGCGTTGTAGAGCAGCTTGCTGCGCCGCAGCAGCAGCCGCGCGGCCCGCACCGGCTCGGCCTCGGCGTCGAGGTCCGCCAGCGCCGCCTTGGTCAGCTTCAGCGCCCGCTTGTGATCACCGGCGTTGATCGCCGCCCGCCCGGTCTCCTCCAGCAGGTCGAGGTGGCCGGCGCCGAGCAGCCGCGCCGCGTCCGGCACGAGCTCCCAGACCTCCAGGACCCGCTCCAGGAGGCGGGCCTGCTCCGCGTACGCGTAGCGCCGGCCGGCCGCGTCGGCGGCGAGCCGGGCCGAGGTCAGCGCGCGCGGATAGTTGTGTGCCGCGTACCAGTGATGGGCGGTCTCCGCCGGGGCGCGGCCCATCGCGACGAGCTGCGGCTCGGCCTCGACGGCCTCGGCGTAACGGCCGTGCAGGCGGGCGTGCTCCCCCGGCAGCAGATCATCGTGTACGGCCTCACGGACCAGCGCGTGCCGGAACTCGTAACCGCCGTCGGCGTCCACGACGATCAGTTGCGCCGCCACCACCGCGCGCAGCGCCGACTCCAGCTCGGCCTCGTCGACGCCGGCCACCCGGCTCAGCAGCTCGTGGCCGAACTTGGTGCCGCCGACCGCGGCCACCCGCAGCACCCGCTGCGAGGCGTCCGGCAGCTGGTCGACCCGGGCCAGCAGCAGGTCACGCAGGCTGTGCGGGATGTCACCGCAGCCCGGATCCCCGGAGGCGGCGAACTGCTCGATGAAGAACGGATTACCCTGCGCGCGCTCGTGGATCGTGTCGACGGTCCGCGGCTCCGGCTCGGCGCCGAGCAGGTGGGCCACCATCTCGGCGGTGCCGTCCCGGTCGAGGCGCTCAAGCTCGAGACGCTGCACCCCGCGTACGCGATCAAGCTCGGCCAGGAACGGCCGCAGCGGATGGCCGCGATGCAGCTCGTCCGTCCGATATGTAGCCAGCAGGAGCACGTGCGGCAGGCGCGCCGCGCGGACCAGAAACCCGATCAGGTCGCGGGTCGACCGGTCGGCCCAGTGCAGGTCCTCGATGACGAGCACCAGCGGCTGCCGCTCGGAGAGCCTGTCGAACAGCGCCGCGACCAGATCGAACAGGTAGCCGCGGCGGACGTCACCCACGACGTCGACCGGCGCCGGGCCGAGCTCGGGCAGCAGGCGCGCGAACTCGGGCTCGCGGCCGTCCAGAACCTCCGGCCCGTCGGTGTGCACGAGCCGGCGCAGCGCGGCCGCGAACGGCGCGAACGGCAGGCCCTCCTCGCCGAGCTCGAGGCACTGGCCGGTGAGGACACGGGCACCGTCCGCGACCGCCGAGCGGCAGAACTCCTCCACCAGGCGGGTCTTGCCCACCCCGGCCTCGCCGCCGACCAGGACGGTCGACGGCTCGGCGCCGCGGGTGCGTTTCAGGGCGTCGCGCAGCGCGGCCAGGTCGGCCTCCCGGCCGACCAGGACCTCACTGCTGACGCGCGCCGTCACGCCGTCGAGCATGTCACGCCAGGGGCCCGGCCCGCCCGCCCGGAACGGCACGGTCACGACCCCGCGGGTACCCGCAGCCGGCGGGGCCGGTGCCACCACGCATGTCGATGCCGGCCGCCCACGGACGCCTCGACGGCGAGGTGGTGGGCGGCCGCCTCCCGCTGCCACTCGGTGGCGCGCCGGCGGTGCAGGTCGAGTAGGAACTGGGGGTCGTTGGGCTCGAACATTGCCACTCCTCGGGGTCGGTCGTCCTTGCTGACTTCGACTCTTCGCGGGAAGGTGGCGCTCACGCATGGGGAAGGTGCCTGATATCCGGGCCCGGGGTGCCTTACATGCGGGTCCTGGGCGAGTAAGGCACCCCGGTGACCATTACACTTTCGGGTATGGCAAAACCCCAGGAGAAGGTGTCGTTCGTCGAGCGCCTGAAGCAGATCGGCCAGGTGTTCACGTTCACGGCGCGGCAGGACAAGTGGTTCGTCCCGCTGATCAGCGCGGCGGTCCTGATCCCGCTGGCGTTGACGGTGCTGGTCGTCCTCCTGGGGCTCGGCTGGATCTGGATCCCGGTCGGCGTCATGGTCGCCCTGCTGGCGTCCCTGATCGTGCTCAACCTGCGCTCGAACGCGGCCATGATGAACGCGGCGGAGAACCAGCCCGGCGCGGCCGCCTCGATCGTCGAGAACATGCGCGGTGACTGGCGGGTCCGCCCGGCCGCGAGCTCGACGACCCAGTTCGACATGGTCCACGTGGTGATCGGCCGCCCCGGCGTGATCCTGCTGGGCGAGGGCCAGCCGCAGCGCGTCCGCAACCTGATGGGCCAGGAGAAGCGCCGCCTGTCGAAGGTGATCGGCAACGCCCCGATGTACGACTACCTCATCGGCAAGGGCGAGGGCGAGCTGCCGATCCGCAAGCTCCGCACGACGGTGATGAAGCTGCCCCGGAACCTGACGGGCAAGGACGTCAACGCGCTGGACAAGCGCCTGGGCGCCCTGATGGCCCGCCCGCAGATGCCCAAGGGCGCGATCCCCAAGAACATGCGGCCCGGCGGCAAGGGCATGCGCCAGCAGCGCCCCCGCTGACCCGGGTCACAAGAGCGAAGGAGGGCGGGACATCGACGATGTCCCGCCCTTCGGCATATCGGCCCCCGCACCCGGAACGCGCCGATAGTTTGACGCCGTGACTGTGGTGAGCCGTAAGCCGGCGCTGGGGCAGGCCCGCATCGGGCTGTTGCAGGTGTGCGCCGCCGGCGTCCTCTGGGGCACCGGCGGACTGGTCGTCACGATCCTGCACCGGCGCGACGGCCTCGGCGCGATGACGGTCAGCGCCTGGCGCACCGCACTCGCCGCCGTAGCGCTGATCGCCTTCGCGGCGGCGACGCGGCAGTTCCGGGCCACGGTGGCGACGCTGCGCACCCACCCGGTGCCGGCGGTCGTCGTCGGCTGCGGCACCGCGATCTACCAGGGCCTCTACTTCGTGTCGGTGCTGCTGGCCGGGGTCAGCGTCGCGACCGTGATCTCGCTGGGACTGGCCCCGATCCTGGCGGCGATGTGGGAACACCTGCGGGCCCGCACCCGGCCCTCGCCCCGCGAGGCCGGCGTCCTCGGCGCCGCGCTGGCCGGGCTGGTCCTCATCAGCGCCACCGCCGGACACGGCGCGACCGCCCCGGGCGCCTCACCGGGCCTCGGCCTGCTCCTGGCCGTGGCCGCCGGCGCGACCTACGCGGCGACGACGGTCCTGGGCCACGCCCTCGCCCAGAAGGTCGAGCCGGTGGCGCTGACCACCTGCGCCACCACCGCCGGCGCGCTCCTGCTGGCCCCGTTTCTGCTGGTGGCCGCGGTCGGGGACGAGCCCGTCGTGGGCGTGAGCCCGGCGTCGCTGGCCCTGCTCGGATACCTGGGCGTCGCGACGATGGCGCTGGCGTACGGCCTGCTCTACGCCGGCCTGCGCACCACCTCCGGATCGGCGGCCACCGTCGCCACCCTGCTCGAACCGCTGTCCGCGGCCCTGCTGGCCGCCCTGCTGCTCGGCGAGCGCCTGTCGTGGCCCGCCCTGCTCGGCGCGGCGCTGATCCTGGCCGCGGTGGCCGCCCTCCGCCCGGCCGAACAGCACCCGGCCCCGGCCGGCTAACCGGCCGGCTGCCAGTCGACCTCGCCCGGCAGCTTGGACTCCGCAACTCTGGATCCCGAGGGCCGCGACGCGTGGGCGCCGGGTCTCCGGCAGGTGGGATTCCTGGCCGACGTGGATGCCGCGCCGGCCGTTCGGGTGTTGATCAGGACGTGATTCTCGGCCTCGACGCCATCGACGAGCGTGTGGCGCTGCTTCAAGGAGCGTTGGACCCGGGCGGCGACGGCGGGGGCCAGACGGGGTCGAACGCCTCTACGGGAGAGCCGGGCCACAGGCTGCGCGTCATGGCGAGGTAGACCGGACCGTAGGTGGTGGGGAGAAGCCGGTTCGCGAACTGATCGAGTTCGTGCTCCGCGAACCTGGCGAGCAACCGCACCAGGTCGCGCAGCTCCGCGTCACTCAACGGTCCGCCGGGGTCCAGAGTCATGCGGACAGAATGCCATGCTCCATGTTGGAGGGTCGGTCACGCGACCGCGCCGTTCACCCGCCGAACCGCTGCGGGTGCAGCGGCGGACCGGATGCCGCGGCGCCCTCGCGATCGCCGGGCAGCGCGTGCACGTGGGCTTGGTCCACGCCGGGCACACCGTCATCGTCCTGCTCACCGACGTCGCCCGCACCACCACCGAACCGATCGGCCGATTCAAAGCCCGCAAACCGGATTCATGCGGTCGCCGGCCCACGGCTGGGCGCGTCGCGGTTGAGTCCCGGGGTCGGCAGGGCGAAAGTGGACCCGTGTGGGACGCTCCCGATCCAGACTGCTGGCTCCACCCGGACGTCGAGATCCGTTCTTCAAAGATCGCTGGTGAGGGACTGTTCGCCCGGACTCCGATACCGGCGGGGAGGCCGGTGTCCCGGCTGGGTGGCCGGCTGGTCGATGGCGACGGGTTGTCGAAGCTGTTTGCCGTCGCCGCGCGGCGGCCTGACAGGCCCTACATCGACACGATCACGGCGACGGAGGACAGGCACCTGGTCCTTCCATCCCGTCGCCCCAACGGCAAAGGCAATCACAGCTGCGACCCGAACCTGTGGTGGGACGCCCCGTACACCTTGGCTACCTGCCGCGACGTTGGAGCCGATGAGGAGCTGACGAACGACTACGCCACCAGCACCGGCCTCGCCGACTTCGTGATGCGGTGCGGATGCGGCTCGGCGCGCTGCCGTCGCATCATCACCGGCGACGACTGGCGGCTGGAGGGGCTTCAACAGCGATACGGGGACCACTGGGTTCCCGTTCTCCTGGCCCGGATCCGCAACTCCGTCTGACTCTGCTCGGCTATCGCCCCAGACCGGCCGTCAAGCAACCCTGGGACGGAGATCCGGAACACACGCCCGACGATCCCGGGCCCGGTGAGCCTCGCCAACACCACGGGCCGAGCTAGTCGTCCCAATCCAGTTGGTGCTCGGGAACGCCAACCGAACGACCATGAGCGATCGCGGCCGCACGGGTCTCGGCGTCACCAGGCGAGTAACGGAAGATCGCGCCGGCATAGACGATGACCCGGTCGGCGCCATCACGAAAATCCGCATACCAGCCGCCCACCGGGCTGAGCGACTCGGACAGCGCACGCGCGACAGCGTCGGCGTCGTCCGCCTCGAAGTCGACAACCGTCCAGACCCGCGGTTGCCCTTTCCCGGCAGCGGCCGCCTGGTCAAGCCGGTAGATGCGGCGGATCCGAGCACCCGGCGGAGCGAACTCCGCGTCCACACGCAGCCCGTCGCCGATCAGAGTTCCAGTAATCGTCATGCCTGTGGAAGTTAGCCGAGGAGTACGACAGGAAGGACGCCGCATGGATGATGCCGGTGACATTGACACCGCGCCGATCCCGACCCCCAACCCAGGGCTCATCCCAGGCAGCGACCGGGCCCGAAAGCCATCCGCGCCCTGGTCGACGCGGCGCCAGGAACACGAGAAACGGCGGCCACGTCGGCTGGGAGCCGAGCATGACCGCCGTCCTCTACGCGGTGCCCACCTTGTGCCCAAGATCAGGTCAGCGGGCTCACGATGGATCAGACGTTGTAGTACATCTCGAACTCGTGCGGGGTCGGGCGGAGCCGGACCGGGTCGATCTCGTTGGTGCGCTTGTAGTCGACCCACGTCGAGATCAGGTCGTCGGTGAAGACGCCACCGGCGGTCAGGAACTCGTGGTCGTTCTCGAGCGACTCGAGCACCGCCTCCAGCGAGCCCGGGACCTGCTTGACGTTGCCCCACTCCTCCGGGGGCAGGTCGTACAGGTCCTTGTCGATCGGGGCCGGGGGCTCGATCTTGTTCTTGATGCCGTCCAGGCCGGCCATCATCTGGGCCGAGAAGGACAGGTACGGGTTGCTCGACGGGTCCGGCACGCGGAACTCGACGCGCTTCGCCTTGGGGTTGCTGCCCGTCACCGGGATGCGGGTGCAGGCGGAGCGGTTGCGCTGCGAGTAGACCAGGTTGACCGGGGCCTCGTAGCCGGGCACCAGGCGCCGGTAGGAGTTGACGGTCGGGTTGGTGAACGCGAGCAGCGACGGCGCGTGGTGCAGCAGGCCCCCGATGTACCAGCGGGCCGTGTCCGACAGGCCGGCGTAGCCGGTCTCGTCGTAGAACAGCGGCTCGCCACCCGTCCAGAGGCTCTGGTGGGTGTGCATGCCGGAGCCGTTGTCGCCGAAGAGGGGCTTCGGCATGAACGTCGCGGTCTTGCCGTGCTCCCAGGCGGTGTTCTTGATGATGTACTTGAACAGCTGCATCTGGTCGCCGGCGTGCAGCAGCGTCGAGAACTTGTAGTTGATCTCGGCCTGGCCCGCGGTGCCGACCTCGTGGTGCGAGCGCTCGACGGTGAAGCCGACGTCGATCAGGCGGCGCACCATGGAGTCGCGCAGGTCGGAGTAGTGGTCGACCGGCGAGACGGGGAAGTAGCCGCCCTTGTACGCGGTCTTGAAACCGCGGTTGCCGCCCTCCTCGTCCTTGCCGGAGTTCCAGGCGCCCTCGATCGAGTCGATGTAGTAGAAGGCCTGGTGCGCGGAGGTCTCGTGGCGGATCGAGTCGAAGATGTAGAACTCGGCCTCGGCGCCGAAGTACGCGGTGTCGGCGATGCCGCTCGACGCCAGGTAGGTCTCGGCCTTCTTCGCCACGTTGCGCGGGTCACGGGAGTACGCCTCGCGCGTGAACGGGTCGTGGATGAAGAAGTTGAGCGCAAGCGTCTTCTGGATCCGGAACGGGTCCACGAAGGCGGTCGTGACGTCCGGCAGCAGCATCATGTCGGACTCGTGGATGGCCTGGAACCCGCGGATCGAGGATCCGTCGAAGGCAAGACCGTCGGTGACCACGCTGTCGTCGAACGACTCCACCGGCATGTTGAAGTGCTGCATCACACCGGGAAGATCACAGAACCGTACGTCGACGAATTTGACGTCCTCGTCCTTGAGGTATCGCAGGAGTTCCTCGGGATTGGCGAACACACGTCCTCCTGGCACAAGATTTTCGAACTGGGGCGGCGTGAGCCGCCTCGCGGCTAGGCTGGTCGCGACGTTATGGGTCCGGGGTTGCCCAGGCGTATCCCTATTGTTACCGGCGTGTTACGGAGCCCGGGAGCGACCAGGCGACAACCGGACCTTATCGTCGCATGCGGCACTTTAGTCGCGAAATGCCACCACAGCGTACGCCCACAGCATCGTCTCAGCGGCGCGCCGTTACTCTCGCTTCCCGTGGCCACACGTGCGAACGGATCCCCGACTCCGCCGGAGAAGGCGGCCGCCCTCGATCTGACGAAGCTGGGCCCGGCCCATTTCGGCCGCCGGTTCGCCGCGCTGCTGATCGACTGGGCGCTGTGCCTGGTGATCTCCAGTTTCTACGCCGACCCGCGGGTGGTGGCCTGGCCGGCCGTGGTCGTGCTGATCCTGTTCAACGCGGTCCTCATCGGACCCTTCGGGCAGACGCCGGGCATGGCACTGGCCCGGATCCGCTGCGTGTCGGCCCGCGACGGCGGCGCCATCGGTGTGCTCATGGGGCTGCTGCGGGGCCTGCTGCTGGCGCTGATAATCCCGGCCGTCATCATGGGCGACGACCGCCGCGGCCTGCACGATCGGGCCGCGGGATCGATCGTCGTCGGCCTGCCGCCCCGCGGCAGGTAGTGCGGCCTGCCGGTTCGCGCCGAGGGAGCAGAATCGACCTGTGGACATCGCGGTGCTCGGCCCAGTCGAGCTGCGGGCCGACACCGGTGAGCCGGTGCCGGTCGCGGGCGCGCGGCTGCGTACCCTCCTGATCCTGCTCGCCCTCGACGCCGGCCGAGCCGTCTCCACCGGCCGGCTGGCCGACGGGGTCTGGGGTGATGATCAGCCGGTCGGCACGGGCAACGCGCTGCAGGCGCTGGTGTCCCGGCTGCGCCGCGCCGCGCCGGGCCTCGCGGTGGCGGCGACGCCCTCCGGCTACCGGCTCGACCTGGACCGCGACCGGGTGGACGCGCACCGCTTCACCCGGCTGGTCGCGGAGGGCCGGTGCGAGGAGGCGCTGAAGCTATGGCGCGGGCCGACGGAGTTCCCCGACGTGGCGCGGGCCGATTCTGTACGCCTGGAGGACCTGCGGCTGGCCGCCCGGCAGGACTGGATCGAGGCGCGGCTGCGGGCCGGCGGCGGCGCCGACCTGATACCCGAGCTGGAGGCGCTGGTCGCGGCGCACCCGCTGCACGAGCCGCTGGCCGGCCTGCTCATGCGGTCCCTGATCGCGGCCGGACAGCCCGGGCGGGCGCTGACCGTGTTCGAGCGGATCCGCGCAGAGCTGGCCGACACCCTGGGCGCCGACCCGTCGCCCGAGCTGACCGCGCTGCACGTGGAGACGCTGCGCGGGCTCCGGCGCCGGTCCCGGGGCAACCTGCCCGCCGAGATGAGCAGCTTCATCGGCCGCGAGGACGACCTGCTGGCGGTCCGCGCGCTGATCGCCGGGCACCGGCTGGTGACCCTGATCGGGCCGGGCGGCAGCGGCAAGACCCGGCTGTCGGTGGAGGCCGGGCAGGCGCTGGCCGACAGCCGCCCGGACGGCGTCTGGCAGACCGAGCTCGCGCCGGTCACCGACCCCGCCGAGGTGCCGCAGGCGATCCTGACCGCGCTGAATCTCCGCGGCCAGGTGCCGCTCGCCCGGGCCGGGCTCGGCACCGTGGTCAGCGAGTCGGTGGAGCCGCTGACCCGGCTGACCGAGGCGCTCGCCGGCAAGGACCTGCTGCTGATCCTCGACAACTGCGAGCATCTCATCGACGCCGCGGCCTCGGTCGCCGACGCGTTGCTCAGGGCCGCGCCCGCACTGACGCTGCTGGCGACCAGCCGGGAGCCGCTCGGCATCCCCGGCGAGCAGCTCTGGCCCGTCGAGCCGCTCGCCGTCGCGCCGTCCGAGTCGCAGGCCGCCGGCTACCCGGCCGTACGGCTGCTGCTGGACCGGGCGGTGGCCGCGCGGCCGGGGTTCCGGCTGGACCCGCACACCACCGGCCCGGTGGTCCGGATCTGCCGCGCCCTGGACGGGATGCCGCTCGCCATCGAGCTGGCCGCGGCCCGGCTGCGGACGCTGCCGGTCGACGTGCTGGCCGACCGGCTCACCGACCGGTTCCAGGTGCTCACCAACGGCAGCCGCGCCGCGCTGCCCCGGCATCAGACGCTGCGGGCGGTCGTCGACTGGAGCTGGGACCTGCTCGGCGACGACGAGCGGGCGCTGTGGCGGCGGTTCTCCGTGTTCCACGGCGGCGCCGGCGTGACCGCGGTCGAGCAGGTCTGCGGCGCGGACCTCGACCTCATCGGCGCGCTTGTCGACAAGTCCCTGCTGGTCCTCAGCGGCGACCGCTACCGGATGCTGGAGACCATCCGGGAGTACGGCCTGGAGCGCCTCGCCGAGGCCGGCGAGACCGAGCGGATGCGCGTCGCGCACGCCCGCTACCTGCTGGAGCTGGTCGGCACCGCCGAGCCCGAGCTGCGCCGCTCCGATCAGCTGACCTGGCTGCGCCGCCTCAGCGCCGACCACGACAACCTGCACGCGGCGGTACGCGCGGCGGTCGACGCCGGCGACGCCCGCACCGCGACGGCGCTGACGGCCCGGCTGGGCTGGTACTGGTGGCTGCGCGGGCACCGTGCCGAGGGCTGCGCGCTGGCCCGCGACGTGCTGGCCCTGGACGGCGAGGCGGAGGTCGAGGATCGCGGCCTGGCGTACGCGTCCGCGGCGCTGAACGGGCTCGAGGGCGCGGCGCCGCTCGACGAGGTCGACGGGTGGTTCCGGGCGGCCGAGCGCAACGGCGCGGGGCCGGACGCCACACATCCGGTGCTGCGGCTGCTGCGCCCGCTGGCGACCCTGTTCCGGTCGGAGGAGCGTCCGCCGGGCTTCTCGGGGATCGAGTCGCTCTTCGACGACCCGGACCCGTGGCTGCGGGCGATCGCCAAGATGATCGTGGCGCACGTGCGGCTCAACTTCGGGCAGAGCGCGGACGTCGCCCGGGGCGAGCTGCGCGAGGCGCTCGACGGGTTCCGGGCCATCGGCGAGCGCTGGGGCCTCGGCTTCACCCTCAGCGCGCTCGGCGACATGGCCGCGGCCCGCGGCGAATTCCAGGAGGCGGTCAACTGGCAGCGGGAGGCGATCACGCTGGTCCGCGAGGTCGGCATCCGCGAGGACCTGCCACAGCTGGAGACGAAGCTGGCGCATCAGCTGTGGCTGACCGGCGACCGGGCCGAGGCGCGCCGGATGCTCAAGCAGGCCCGCGAGACGGCGGCGGACATCGGCCAGGCCGAGGTCACGGCCTGGGTGGAGTACGGCTACGCGAACATCGCCCGCGAGGAGGGTGCGCTCGACGAGGCGCGCAGCCGGATGGCCCGGGTGGCCGAGGTGGTCAACGTCTCCGGGCACGGGCCGCAGTTCCAGGCGCTGGTCCATTCGGCCCAGGCCCTGATCGAGGGCGCGGCCGGCGACCTGCCCGCGGCGCACGCCCTGCACCTGAGCGCGATCGAGACCGCCGTCGAGTCGATGGACGCGCCGGTGATCGGGCAGGTCCTGGTCGGTACCGCCGACTACGCGCTGCGCACCGGGGAGCCGGAGCGGGCGGCGATGCTGCTCGGTGCCGCCGACGCGGTGCGCGGTTCGGTTGACCGGTCGGTGCCGGACACCGGCCGGATCGAGACCGCGGCACACGACGCCCTCGGCGACGCGGGCTACGCGGAGGCGTACCGCTCGGGTGCCGCCGTCACCGTGGCGACGGTGCTCGCGGCGACCGGTCTGCGACCGCCCGCCTGAGCCGGGGCGTGCCGGTCGGCACGCCGAGCGGCATCCAGACCAGCAGCGCGATGCCGAACCAGACGTAGAGGTTGCTGCCGACGAAGCCCAGCGGCGGCCGGGGCCCGTTCTCCCACAGCCAGGTGAGCCGCGAGGACAGCACCACGTACGCCGCGCCGCCCAGCCACAGCGACCTGCGGTCCTTCTCCGACGACAGGCCGGCGTCGACGCAGCGGACGACCGCCGGAAGCAGCCAGACCCAGTGGTGCACCCAGGCGACCGGGCTGATCAGGCAGCCGACGATCCCGGTGACGGCGAGCCCGCCCAGGTGATCGCCGAGCCGGTCGGCGGCGCGCACCCGCCAGACCCACAGGCCGAGCGTGACCAGCACGCAGCCGACCCAGAGCCGCGACTCGACGGTGTCCACCGGCAGCCGGGCGAGCATCCCGCGCAGCGACTGGTTGGAGAGGTACTCGAGGTTGCCGACCCGGTTGGTGTCCCACAGCGCGGCGGTCCAGAACTCGCGGGACGCGTCCGGGAACAGGCCCGCCGCCGCCAGCGTCGCGGCGGCGGCCGTGCCGATGGCCGTGCCCGCGGCCCGCCACTGCCGGGTGACGAGCAGGTAGAGGATGAACACGGCCGGGGTCAGCTTGATCGCGGTGGCCAGGCCGATGCCGACGCCGGCCCACCTGCGGCCGCGCGCCACCCCGAAGAGCACGTCGCCGACGACCAGGGCGAGCAGCAGCGTGTTGACCTGCCCGAAGCTGAACGTCTCGCGGACCGGCTCGAAGCAGAGCGCGAGGGCGACGGCGACGGCGCCCGCGAACCACGGCACCCAGCCCGCCCGCCGCACCATGCCGGCGACGAGCCACAAGGTCACCAGCGCGGTGCTGGCGACCGTCGCGATGCAGGCGATCACGAGGACGATCAGGTACGGCAGGAACGCCATCGGAGACATGACGATCCCGGCGAAGGGGGGATAGGTGAATCCGTACGGGGTGCCGGGCTGCAGCCAGTCGTAGACCATGCCGTCCTCGCGGAACCAGTACCGGACGGCCCCGGAGTACACCTTCGAGTCGAAGAAGCGGTGGTAGTAGCCGGCCCACGAGAGGACCCCGGCGGTGAATGCCGCGAGGGCGGCGATGATCCAGGCCCGGCGCGTCACGCGAACACCTTACGATCCCGGCGCCTGCGCACCAGCACGACGGACAGCGCGATCAGCGCGCCGGTGACCACCAGCGCGCCGGGGATGCGGGTGTACAGCGCCCAGTTGTAGCCGGCCGGCAGGGTGAGGGTGGCGGCGAACGCGCACAGCCCGATGAGCCACCGGTCCTCGCGCTCCGCGCCGTCGAGCCGGGTTCCGGTCGCGGCGAGGACCGCGAGCGGCCAGGTGGCGTACCAGGGGTGGAAGACCGGGGCGCAGAGCACCGTCGCCGCCAGCGCCAGCCCGGCGCCGGGCAGCGCGCCGCCCGATCGGGCCCGCCACCAGAGCACCGCCAGGATGACCGCGAGCAGCGCGATCCCGAGGGCGCGGGTCACCGGCACGGCGCCGGACCCGCCGCCGGCCAGCCGCACGATGAAGTCGACGGTGAGCCCGACCGCGGTGGACGGCGAGCCCCAGGTCACGCTGTCGCCGCTGCGCGCGAGGCCGGCCACCCAGCCGAAGCCACGGCCCGAGACGAGTGACAGCGCCGCGGTGGCCAGCAGCGCGCCGCCGCCGATGGCCAGTGCCGGGCGCCACAGGGCGCGCAGCGGCACCGGCGAACCGCGATGACCGGGCGCCGCCGCGGCGAGGACCGCGAAGGGCAGCACCACGACGGCGGTCGCCTTGACGGCGACGGCGAGCCCGAGCACCAGCCCGCCGGCGACCATCAGCAGAACGGGCCCCGGGGCCGCCGGCCGGGCGATGCCCGCCCGCGGCCGGCTCGCGCTCGCCGCCAGGGCCAGGCCGGAGACGATGAGGCCGATCATCAGCGCGTCGTTGTGCGCGCCGGAGACCAGGTGAACCAGCACGAGCGGGCAGGCCAGCACCAGCCAGACGGCGCGCGCCGGGTCCCGGCCCGACCGCCGCGCCAGCACCGGCAGGGCCAGCGCGGTCAACGCCACCCCGGCCAGCGCGATGACCCGCAGCCCGGCGATGACGCCGGCGAGGGAGCCGCCGGCGAGCCCGACGACCCAGCCCGCCAGGATCAGGAACAGCGGGCCGTACGGCGCCGGCGAATCCCGCCACGAGGTCGCGACCGAATCCAGCCAGGGGCAGCCGAACTCCTGCACCCCCATCGCGTACGGGTCAGCGCCGGCGTGCTGCACGTAGCCCTGGCAGGCGTACGAGTAGACGTCCGCGCTGCCCAGCGGCAGGAACGGCAGCACCGGCAGCAGCCACAGCCCGGCGGTGAGCAGCGCCCACCGGGTCGAGGGCACCACGTGCCGGCCCCACCACCAGGCGCCGATCAGCAGCGCCGTGCCGAGCACCCAGCAGATCGGCAGCAGGACGCCGCGCTGCCCGCTGAGCAGCGTGAGCGGGTTGACGCTGGGCACCCGCACGAACCCGGAGCCGCCCAGGTACGCGCTCGCCGCGGTCGCGACGCTGCCCGCGAAGCCGCCCCAGCGGATGACGGACGGCGTCAATCGATCGCCTCGGCCGGCACCGGCTCGCGCAGCCACCTGACCGCCCGCCGGCCGACCCACACCACCAGCCCGGTCACCAGGAACGCGAACGGGACCTGCAGCGGCTTCCAGGCACCGTCACCGTCGGGCAGGATCAGGAACATCCCCGCGACGACCGCGATCTCCAGCCACCGGACCCGGACCGTGGTGACGGCGAACAGCGCCAGCGCCCAGTACAGATACCAGGGTTGCGTGATCGGCGCGCAGAAGACGACGACGAGGCAGGCCAGGGCGGCGCCGTGCAGCGGATCGCCGAGCCGGAAGCGCCACCAGACGACGACGAGCGCGACAAGCATCAGCGCCAGCGCGATCACCCGGGCCGCGGGCACCGCGTCGATCTGCAGGCCGAACCACTTCGCGACCGCGTTGACGGCGATGCCGACGGCCGTCGACGGCGAGGTCCAGCTGCGGGACTCGCCGGCGCCGGAGAGCGCGGTGGCCCAGCCCAGCCCGAGCCCGGAGACGGCCGAAAGCAGCAGCAGCCCGGCGAGAGCGCCGCCGACGACCGCGCCGCCGCACCGCAGGAAGCGCAGCAGACCCGCGCGTCCGGGATGCAGGCCGCCGGCGGCGAGCAGCGCCGCGAACGGCAGCACCACCCCGACTGTCGTCTTGACCGCGATCGCGGCTCCGACGACGGCACCGCCCGCGACCAGCAGGGCGATCGAGCGGGCCCGGCCGGCGATCAGCGCGAGCCCGGCGAGCAGCAGCGCCATGGTGAGCGCGTCGTTGTGCCCGCCGCCGACGACGTGCACGGCGACGATCGGGCAGCACAGCACGAGCCACAGCGCCCGGTCCGGCGGCGCGCCCCGCCGGCGGGCCAGCACCGGCACGACGGCGGCCAGCGCGAGCACCGCGAGCACCGCGTAGACCCGGAAGATCGCCAGCGCCACGGCCTGCGATCCGAGGGCGGCGGCCAGGCCGGTGAGCATGATCCAGAGCGGCCCGTACGGCGTCGGGGTGTCCCGCCACACCAGGGAGACCGAGTCGAGCCAGGGGCACGGCTGCGCGGAGATCCCGACGACGGACGGGTTGAAGCCCGCGTCGAACAGGGAACCCTGGCAGGCGTACGCGTACATGTCGCGGCTGGCCAGGGGTGGGATCGTGAGCATCGGCAGCACCCAGAGCAGGCCGGTGACGACGATCCACCGCGTGCTCAGCAGGCCCGCCGCGACCAGCTTGCGGCCCCACCACCACGCGGTGCAGAGCGCCGTCAGCCCGGCGATCCAGAGCAGCATGATCAGCGGGCCGTTCGGGCCGCGCAGGATGCTCATCACGGACACGCCCCGGCGGATCCAGGTCGGTGCGCCGAACAGGATGCCGTCGACGGCGCAGCAGACCGCGCCGAACAGGCCCAGGTAGCGCAGCACCGCCGGACGGGCCAGCCACCCCTCGACCCGCTGCCGCCCGGGTAGCACCACCGCGGCCATCAGTTGGCCCTCAGGATCGTCACGCCCTCGACGACCGAGTCGACGTGGTAGTGCGCCGCCAGGTCGGCCGCGATCCCGCCGCTGGGGTCCACCGCGGCGGGCGGCGTGTCGAGCACGACGAGGGTCGGGCGCTGCGGCGAGGCGAGCATCGCGCGCAGGCGCGGCAGCGCGTCCGGGATCTTGTCGATCGGTTTGCCCCAAAGATATGGATACGGCGACTGGCGTTGCGCCGCGAAGTACAGGTACGCCTCGGACTCCAGTACGTAGATCCGGTCGTCCGGCGTCGTGGAGTCCCTGATCACGGCCGCTATCCGGTCGTCACGGGCGGCCAGGGCATCGTACGGGATGGCCTCGGCCCGCCGGGCCGGCCAGCCGACCAGCACGACCAGCCACGCGAGCGTGGGCAGCACGACCACCGCGGCCAGCGCCCGCCGCCACCGGACCGAGGGGACCGCGACGATCGCGGCAGCCGCCAGCAGCACGAGGGCGGGCAGCGGCTGGACGAAGTAGTGCGGCCAGTAGGAGCCGCCGAGGTTGATGCCGGCGAACCCGGCGAGCAGCCAGGCGCCGAGCAGCCACCGGCCGCCCCGGTCGAACGTCCTCCACCCGAAGAGCGAGACGATGACGATCACCGTCAGGTCGAGCGCGATGTCACCGGCGTGCCTGCCGAAATCGGCGAGCCGGGTGCCGGTGTTGGATCCCGAGCCGCCCATCGCGGACAGCTGATAGCCGATCAGCGCGGTCCAGTAATACGACCATCCGACGGCGATCCCGTGCAGCACCGAGGCCGCCACCGGCACCGCGACACCGGCGGCGAACACGCCGCCCGCGGCGAGCAGGCCGGCGCCGCGCCGCGCCAGCAGGACGACGACCAGGCCCACGACGATGCCGTCGATGCCCGACTGCTTCATCGTCAGCGCGGCGCCGGCCAGCACCCCCGCCCCGGCGAGCCACCACAGCGAGCCGTCGCGGCGCCACCAGCGGACCGCGAGCGCGATCGCCACCGTCGACGGCACCGCCGCCAGCAGCTCGCCGTTGAACGTGATGCCCTCGAGGTGCGGCGCGATGCCCACCACCGCGTAGATCCACGCCGCCGCGGCGCCCACCGCCCGGCCCGCCAGCAGCCAGCCGATCGCGCCGAGCGCCACCGTGATGATCGCGCCGGCCAGGACCATGCCGAGCCGGATCGTCCAGCCCGAGTCGTCGATGGCCAGCAGCGCCCGGTAGGTCAACAGCAGGCCCTGCGGCCGGTCCAGCCAGGCGGTGTCGTAGAGCCGGGCCCCGCGCGCCCACTGCTGCGCCACGTAGGCGTAGCCGCCCTCGTCGGTCGACAGCCCGGTGAACATGAACGGCACGCGCAGCAGCGCCGCGAGCACCGCCGCGGCCAGGATCGACCGGCGGGCGGCATCACGCATCCAGCACCCGTTCCATCGCCGCGCGCGATCGCCGGGTGAGCCGCAGATATCTGTCCACGAACTCGCCCGGGTCGCCGCCGCCGAGCAGCAGCACGACCCCGGCCAGCTCGACGCCGTGCCGCGGCAGCTGATCGGTCGGCCGCCCGCGCACCAGGGTCAGCGCGTTGCGCACCTGGGCCGCCAGGGTCCAGCCCGCCGTCATCGCAGCCGCGTCGACCTTGTCGACCAGCTTGGCCGAGAGCTCCGCGGCAAGCGCCTCGAGCGTGCAGGTCATCCGCAGGGCGGGCAGGGCGTATCCGTGGCGCAGCTGCAGCAACTGCACCGCCCACTCGACGTCGGCCAGGCCGCCGCGGCCCAGCTTGGTGTGCGTGTTCGGGTCGGCGCCGCGGGGCAGCCGCTCGACCTCCACCCGGGCCTTGATCCGGCGGATCTCGATGACCTGCTCGCGGGTGAGGCCGCCGCTCGGGTAGCGCATCCCGTCGGCGAGCGCCTCGAACTCGCGGCCCAGCGCCTCGTCGCCGCAGACGAAGCGGGCCCGCAGCAACGCCTGCGACTCCCAGACCTTCGACCAGCGCGCGTAATACTGCGCGTACGCGTTCAGGCTGCGCACCAGCGGCCCCTGCCGGCCCTCGGGGCGCAGGTCGGCGTCGACGCCCAGCGCCGGGTCGGGCGCCGGCGCGCTGAGGGTGCGGCGCAGCTCCTCGGCGATCGCCTGCGCCGCGGCGCTGGCCTCGCCGTCGGACATGCCCGCAGGCGGCGAGTAGACGAACAGCACGTCGGCATCGGACGGGTAGCTCATCTCGTAGCCGCCGAGGCGGCCCATGCCGATCACCGCGAACTTCAGGCCCTCGGGCCCCGGATGCACCCGCCGGGCGGCGTGCAGCGCCGCGCCCAGCGTCGCGTCGGTGACGTCGGAGAGCGCGACGCCGACCTCGTGCACGTCGAGCGGCTGCGCCGGGGCCAGGTCGCCGGCCTGGCTGAGGATGTCGGCGCAGGCGAGCCGGAACAGCTCGCGGCGGCGCACCGCGCGGACCGCGGCGATGGCCTGGGCCGCGTCGGTGGCGCCGTCGCGCAGGTAGCGGTCGGCGGCCGCGATGAAGCCGTCGCGCAGCACCTCGCGCGGCCGCGGCTGCAGCTCGGCGTCGTCGGCGAGCAGCCGCAGCGCCTCCGGATCCCGGGTGAGCAGGTCCGTCGCGTAGCGGGAGAGGCTGAGCACCCGGGCGAGCCGGCGGGCGACCGGGCCGCCGTCGCGCAGCAGCCGCAGATACCACGGTGTGCTGCCCAGCTTGTCCGAGACGTGCCGGTAGTTGAGCAGGCCGCGGTCCGGCTCGGGCGCGTCCGCGAACTCCTGCAGCAGCATCGGCAGCAACGTGCGCTGGATGGCCGCCGTGCGGCTGACCCCGCCGGTGAGCGCCTGCAGATGACGCAGCGCGCCGGCCGGGTCGGCGAAGCCGAGGATCTCGAGCCGGCGGCCGGCCGACTCGGTCGTCATCCGCAGCGCCTCGGCGGGCACCCGCGCCACCGCCTCGAGCAGCGGCCGGTAGAGCAGCTTGGCGTGCAGGCGGCGCACGTGCGTGGCGTGCCCGACCCAGTCGGAGCGGAACGCCTCGACCGCGTCGCTGCCCGGCAGCGCCCGGTAGCCGAGGGCCGCGGCGAGCCAGCGCAGCCCCTTCGGGTCGTCCGGCACGGTGTGGGTGCGCCGGAGGTGCTGCATCTGCAGGCGGTGCTCGACACCGCGCAGGAACCGGTAACCGCGCAGCAGCGTCTCGCCGTCCTCGCGGCCCACGTAGCCGCCCGCGACCAGGGCGCGCAGCGCGGGCAGCGTGCCGGGCTCGCGCAGCGTCTCGTCGATCCGGCCGTGCACGAGCTGCAGCAGTTGCACGGCGAACTCGATGTCGCGCAGCCCACCCGGGCCCCGCTTGATCTCCCGTTCCACCTCGCGGGCCGGGACGTTGTCGATGATCTTCCTGCGCATGTCGCGGACGTCGGCGACCGCCTCGGGCCGCTCCGCCGCGTGCCACACCAGCGGGGCCAGATCCTCGATCCACTCGGCGGCGAGCGCCAGGTCGCCGGCGGCCGGCCGGGCCTTGAGCAGCGCCTGGAACTCCCAGGTGCGCGCCCAGCGGCGGTAGTAGGCCTGGTGGCTGGCGAGCGTGCGGACCAGCGGCCCGCGGTTGCCCTCGGGGCGCAGCGCCGCGTCGACCGGCCAGGCGACCTGGCCGCACACCTCGATGAGCCGGGCGGCGACCGTGGTGCCGGCGCTGAGGTCCTCGTCGCCGGCGGCCACGAAGATGACGTCCACGTCGGACACGTAGTTGAGCTCGTAGCCGCCGCACTTGCCCATCGCGACGACCGCGAGCCTCGGCGCGGGCGTGCCGGCCGGCAGGCCGGCGACCGCGATCGCATAGGCCGCCGCCAGGGTCTCGTCGGCCAGCCGGGAGAGCGCGGCCATGGTCGGCTCCAGGCCGCGGCCGCCCGTCAGGTCGGCGGCCACGATCCGCAACAGCGAGATCCGGTACGCCGAGCGCAGCGCCGGCACGGTCGGCGGCCCCGACTCCATGGACTCGCCGAAGTCGAGGTGGCCCTCGGCGTTCGGCGGCAGGCCGGTCTTGCCCGTGGCGAGCATCCGCCACTGGTCGAAGTTGGCCACCAGGTGGTCGCCGAGCGCCGACGAGGCGCCGAGCACCGCGATCAGCCGGCGGCGCAGGCCGGGATCGGCATAGAGCGAGTGCAGGACAGCGTCGGCCGCCGGGCTCTCGGCGATCTCCTCACCGGGACCGGTCACCGGGCCGCCGTCGGCGCGGCGGGCGGCGCGGGCGACCGCGTCGATCAGCCGGTGCAGCTGGCGCAGGGCCAGATTGGGATCGGCGGCGAGCGACAGCGCGTGGATGAGCTCGCCGGCGTCGGTGCCGACCGGCCCCTGCGCCTCGGCGTCCCACAGCCGCAGCCCGCCGGGGCCGAGCAGGTCGGCGGCGCGGGTGCCGTTGTCGGCGAAGCCGTACCGGGCCAGCCGGCTGGGCCTGGTCACCTATCGGCCCAGCAGCGGAAGGGTGGGCGCGGTGCCGGGGTTGGGGATGTCGGCGTCGGGCAGCGTGCCGAGGGCGAGCGAGGCGAAGCGTGCCGCGAACGGCTGCCACACCTCCTCGATGTCGGCGAGCACCCCGGCCGAGGCCGCCACGACCACCTCCGCGTCGTAGCCCAGCTCGTCGAGGACCGCGCTGTCCGAGCGGGCCCAGCCGGCGATCATGTCGGCGTCGCACTCGATGTGGAACTGCAGGCCCCAGGCCCGGTCACCGAGCCGGAACGCCTGGTGCGGATAGCGTGACGAGGCGGCGAGCAGCACCGCGCCGAGCGGCAGCTCGGTGATCTCGTCGCTGTGCCACTGCAACACGTCGGGCAGCAGCGGCACCCACTTGAACAGCGGGTCGGTGTCGGCCGCGTCCCGGCGGGCGACCAGCCCCGGGCCGATCTCGGGCCCCGAGGTGCTGCGCTCGACGAGGCCACCGTGCGCCGAGGCCAGCAACTGCCCACCGAGGCAGACGCCGAGCGTCGGCACGTGGTTGCGCACGGCCTTGCGCAGCAGCCCCTCGAGCGCGGGGAACCAGGGCGCGCCCGCCTCGCCGGTGGCGCCCGGGTAGGCGCTCTGGTCGCCGCCGAGCACGACCAGGGCCAGATGGTCGTCGAGCGTCTCGGGCAGCGGATCGCCCGCATGCGGACGCAGCACGGTCAGCTCGAGGCCCGCCTCGGCGAACCAGTCGCCCAGCCTGCGGAGATCGTCGGACGGGTCGTTCTCGATTACCAGCGCTGTACCCACGGCTTCGAGGCTATCGGGTGGCACCGACATCGAACCCCGCCCACCCGGTCCTGCCGATCCGCGGCCCGCCGGCGGCGTCAGGAGGCGGCCCAGCGGGCGACGATCTCGTCGTCGTCCATCTCGCCGGTCTCGACGAAGCCGAGTGACGCGTAGAGGGCCCGGGCCGCGGTGTTCTCCGGCACGTAGCTCAGCGCGACGTTCGGGCAGTCCGGCTCGGCGGCGAGCCGGTCACGCAGCGCGATCACCGCCGCGCGGCCGACGCCGGAACGCTGACGGGAGGCGTCCACGACGACCCCGCCGATCCACCGGCTCCGGTCGTCGTCGACGGCCCACATGCAGAAACCCGCGACCTCGCCCTCGAGCACCACCGCGAGCGGCTGCCAGAGACCGCCGTACTGGCACAGGCACAGGTAGTGCGCCACGTCGTTGACGAAATCCCGCCGATCGGGCCGGACCGTCAAGGCCACGCAGGCCCGCCAGTTGTCCTTGGTCACGGGCTCCAGGCTGATGATCATCCGGGAATCATCGCAGGCCGGGCCGGCAGCCGGCCCGGCCGCGGTCAGGAGATGCAGGCGCAGACGATCAGGGCCGCGCCGAGGTGCGACGCCGCGCTGACCAGCGCGCCCGGGTGCCGCTCCGGAGTGCAGATGACCTCGCCCAGCTTGCCCGGCGTCATCCAGTCCAGGACCAGGAACGCCGTGCCCATGACCATGATGCCGATGAAGCCGAAGATGACCGTGGACGCCAGCCCGTCGACGAAGTCCGAGTAGCTGGTGAAGATCGCGGTGAAGACGATCAGCGCGATGCCGATCTGGTTGGCGGCCAGCAGCAGGGACGCGTTCGGGTTCTTCTCCACCCAGATCAGGTCGCGCAGCTTGCCCGGGGTCAGCAGGTCGACCAGCACATAACCGAGCGCCATCAGCCCGATTCCGACCCCACCGAAGACGACGCTGCGCCCGGCACCCTCAAGCAGATCTTGTAGCACGGTTACTCCCTCGTCACGACGTCAGAGGGCACGGTATCGGACCAGGGCACATACGTGATCCACCGGCGGGATGAAAAGGTCAGAGCGCGCCGAGATAGCGCTCCCGCTCGTACGGGGTGACCTCGCGCCGGTACTGCTCCCATTCCTGGCGCTTGTTGCGCAGGAACTGATGCACCCCTATACCCACCTGCGCTGACTCGCCCCCGTACGCCGCTGGCCTGCGAGCGAGCCGTCAACGCCTGGCATCGTTTGTCAGCGTTGATTGGCCCCGGACGGCCCACAGGCGGCCCGACACATTTGCCGCCGGTCGGCCCCACTGGCGCTTTCGGAGGGCGTAACCGTGGAACGTCGTGGGCCACGCCTGGGCTGCATGACCAACGCAGCGGATGCCGAGTTCACTTCGGATCCCTGGGCCAAACCATAAAGACGAGTTGTATCAACAGCCCCACGAGGATCGTGAAGGGCACCTCGATCAGTTCGGCTACGTCGGGGTGATACGTCTTCAGATCGAGCCACCACGCTGACAGCATCACGAAGGCGCCGAAGGAACCGAGGACCTTAACCTTAGGCTGGCCGAGCCAGCCTCGTAGGGGAGCCGCGGCCTCGCGCCACACTGCCCTCAGTCCCTGGTCGTGAAGGATCGTTGGCGAGTCTGCCGGCGCATCTTCGAGGTAGGCATCGATCTCTTCGAAGAGGACATCAACGTCAAGCACCTCTCGTCCGCTTGCAGCAGCCCGGCGAGACGAGTCCGCCATGGCCTTCAGGGAGGCGCTGACTACGGCCTCGTAGTGCGGCCGGGCGTCCTTGAGGGCGGATCTGACGTCGCCGAGACCGGCGCTGACTACCGCCTCGTAGTCCGGCCGGGCGTCCTTGAGGGCGGCGAGGGCTCCGAGGCCCGCAGCCTCGTAGTCCGGCCGAAAGTCCTTGAGGGCGGATCTGACGTCGCCGAGACCAGCGCTGACTACCGCCTCGTAGTGCGGCCGGGCATCCATGAGAGCGGATCTGACGCCGCCGAGACCAGCGCTGACTACCGCCTCGTAGTCCGGCCGGGCGTCCTTGAGGGCGGCGAGGGCTCCGAGGCCCGCAGCCTCGTAGTCCGGCCGAAAGTCCTTGAGGGC
>NZ_JBEZXZ010000031.1:31096-62587 GCF_040638275.1 Actinoplanes sp. NPDC026623
AAAGTCCTTGAGGGCGGATCTGACGTCGCCGAGACCAGCGCTGACTACCGCCTCGTAGTGCGGCCGGGCATCCATGAGAGCGGATCTGACGCCGCCTAGACCAGCGGTCTCGTAGTCCGGCCGGGCATCCATGAAAGCGGATCTGACGCCGCCGAGACCAGCCCTGACTACCGCCTCGTAGTCCGGCCGAAAGTCCTTGAGGGCGGCGAGATCGGCGCTGGCTGCGGCCGAGCTACCTGCCTCGCCCGGTGCGCGAGATTCACGCCTCACGTACACCGGTCCGTCAGGGTCGTCGGCTCCGTCGCTGATCGTCACGCTAACGAGCGTAGTGAGCGGATACGACATTTGCCGATGCGACCCTGTCCACCGCGGTGCCCGACCGAACCGAGGCGCAGCGCGGCGGCAATGAGATCATCGAGACACATCGGTTTTCACACATGTGTGCGGCCCTCCCCCGGTGAACTCGGCCGCGTGTTGCCGTAGATGAGCGAATCGAGCGCGGGCCGCCTCGACCTGAGCTGATCCGCAGGCCAACCGGATCGAACGGCTCAATCGCGCCTATGATCGAACGCATGTACGAAGACGATGTCACCGAGAGGCTCATCGCAGCGTTGACCGCCGCCTTCGGCGACCGACCTCGCTGGGAACTCAGCCCGAACCGATCCCACGGCTACTACCTCTGGTACGACCAGGGCCACGTGGGGATCGGGGAGATTCGGGACGTGATCGACTCCACACTCCGCCACGAGGCGGGTGTCATCCTGGCGCCTCGAGGCCCGCGTCCTGGCGAGTTCCCGCCCCTTGGGGGGATGTAGCTACGGCTTGCCCTCGCAGGCATGCGCATTGACGTAGCCGCCGCACCATGGGTAGGGGTCGACCTTCTCGATCTGCCAGCCGTTGTCGCGGCGAGCGTGGAACGTCCAGGTTTGCCGGTCGCCGGCGTAGGACATACCACTGCCGCCCTCGTCCCACCAGATCGGCTGCACCCCCACGTCGACCACGGCGCGCTGCTCGTCCGTCTGGTTGGTCGAGTTGATAGCAATTTCCAGCTTCGAGGGCTGGGTGTCGCCGCGTCGCATCTCGGCTCGGTAGGCGCGCCATTGGGCGATGAGGTCATCGCCCTGGTCGTCATCGAGGACGGCCGGAAGTCCGCCTTCACTGTCATAGCTGAGAGCCAGCAGGTATTCGTCAGCGGCGGCAGCCGGCGTCGGCGCACCCTTGCTTGCCTCCAGTGTCATACCGATGACCCAACTCAGCGGTGCACCGACACCAATGCCGCCGCAAGCGCACAGCAGGACCGGCAATAAGACAAGGGCGACCCAGCGACGGCGGACCGACCAGCCCTGCAATCGCCGAGCAGCCCGACCTTGCCATGCCCGAACACGCTCGCTCCCACCCATGGCATGAATCTACGACGATCGATCAAACCGTCGCGCGGTCTAGGAATTGTCGCCTCAGGAGGCGTCGCAAGGCCAGGCCACTACTCACGGCGCAGGATGGCGAGGCGGTCACGGCGACAGAGCTTACGGGTTGACACGCCCATCAAGCGGTCCTATTTCGTCACCGCAGTGGATGCGGCCCAGTCCACATCGCCACGGAAGCATCGTCGTGTCGCTTCGTCCGTGGGTAACGGATACCGTCGGGATCGTCGCATTCGATGCTCCGAACCTGGGCGATAAGTCCCGCCGGACCGAGCTTGTCGAGTAGATCGAGGTACTCGGGCCACCCGTGGATCGCCATCTGGTCAACTGGCCGCGTGGCGCCGTCAGAAAAGGCGCTTGCGCGGCGTGCGCTGCTGCGTGGGTAGCTGGCGGTACGCGCGTACTGTGCCGCGTTTGGATCCGCTGCGGCCACCCACCAACCGTCCGCCCGGTTGCGTGTCGCTGTCTGGCGTTTCACGAGCGCGGTGAGAGCTGCTGCGTGATCTGGTGTGCCGAACCGCATGCCGGCTACCGCGTCAGGCTCGGTGCCGCTGATTTCTTCGATGGACAGGTCACATGTGACCTCTGGCCCTGTGTCCAGGTCGACGACGATCGACACGTCCGACAGTGCGAGTGCGTCAATGCTCTCAGTGCCGATGCGCAGAATGCCTACGGCTGCGCACGGGGTTCCGGGGCTGTTCAGATCGCACGTGCCGCGGTGGAGGTCAGCCACGGCGGCGATTCCGGCTGCAAGCCCCTCGGCAAGTGGTCGATTCGGGGTGCCAACGAGAGCGGCCAGCGTTTGTACGCCGAGTTGTTGGGCGTACCAGGCCACGCCGTGGTGGCATCCGCCGAACGGGATGCCGGCGCCGTCAACGACGACTGCGAGATCGGTGGAGGCGACGGCGAAGTCTTCGTTGGGACGGCCGGGCGCGGCGTCAGTGGCGAGGGCGAACAACGGCGAGACCTCCGTCACGCGGTGGTGGCAAGCAGGGCATCGAAGCGGACAACGGCGGGGCGACTCGCCCATGGGCGAAGTTGCCCGGAGAGATGCCGCAGGTCGTTGATGGTACGAGACGATCCGGTCGCCACGGCAATGGCGAGCGACTCCTCGGCATGCGAGCATGCCACGTCAGGGTCTTTGCCGAGTGCGTACGCCTGCGCGAGACGCGAGAGGTACTGCCCGCGGTCCCGGTGGTAGTCCGGTGGAAGGGTCTCTAGCACAGTGGTGAACGCGGACACAGCCTCTTCGGCGCGGCCCAGCTCTAGGTGCACCTTGGCGCGGGAGATGTTCAGATACAGCCCCATGTCGCAGTAGCGCCCGCTGGATGGGTCGCCATCTTCTGGGGTGTCGGCGCCGCCATCGGCAAGAAGTAACTCAGCAAGGCCGAGTGCGCGGTCTGCCTCAAAGGCTTCGTGGTGGACGGCATGCCCAAGGGCTTCCGTCTGCGCAGCGATGGTACGGATGCGCGCCGTCTCGGGTGATTCGCTACGCAGTGAGACGCGTGCCAGCCGGGCGGCAAGGGCGCCATTCCTGGATCCAATGGCCTGGACCGCACGCCGCGTCATCACGAATGCGGCCATGCGCTCATCCTGACCTGCCTCGGCCCACTCCAGCGCTCGCCGGTACCAAGCTATCGCCCCAGCAGGATCACCGGAATCTTGACTCAGCCATCCAGCGAACTCCGCATAGCCGGCGCCCACGGTGAGCAGGTTGTCCAGCGTCTCGCCGCCTGCATGCTGGGCGAGCCGCTCGATCGAATCTGCATGCGCCGTGATGACCGGAAGTAGCGCCCGCGGTCCCAGCAGATTGTCAGAGGCGTAGTGATACCGGAGCCCCTCTCGAAGCGAGTCCAGCAGTTCAGGGGTGGCTCGCTTAGGCCCGTTGACCGCTGATGGGGGTGGGCCTAGGACAACGGCTGAGGACGGCTGACCGCTTGCCGTTTCGGGCAGCCCGGCCAACTCTTCCATCTTGAGTGCGAAGCGTGCTCGCACTTCGTCGTTCGCCCGCTTCAGGGAAACATCAAGGAGATCCTGTGTTCGCAGCGCCAGCTCGCCCGCTGGCTGAGCCTCCCACTTGGCGACGCCGCGGGCCGAGACGCCCAGATGTGCCGCGAAGTCGTCACAGGACATCCGCAGCGCGAGCCGAAGCGATGCCGCACAACGTCCGTTCCAGGTCGAGACGACGATCATCAGCCCTCCTCCTGAGTCAGCAACTCTGTCCGGAGTGTAACGACGGCCCCCTATGTCCAGGGAAGACCAAGTGCAGACCCGGTGCCGGTTGAGTTCCGGAACAGTTCATGGCCGGTCCGAGGCGCCTGGCGTTGACTGTGAGCAGCAACAACAAAGGTCAAGCACAAAGGAAGGAGGCGGTCCGGGTGAGGCATATGTCAGGACCGTTTCGGGCCGGGCGCGGCCGGCGGAATCCCGCCTTCACGAGCCATCCGGCGAATGTAGGCACCGGTGAAAGGCGAAAGTCGTTCCACCTCAACCGGGGTAACGCCCTCCCGAAGCGCTGTCAGTACTGCGGCGATGGTTTCGTCTCTCGCCTTCTCGTGATCACTGGCCGTCTTCCGGTACCGCCTGGTCGCGGTTTCTAGATCTTTCCGCGGGTCACTCACCCAACGAGGGTAGCGCAACCATGTTGCGCTTAGACCTAGGTTGCGATAGCTTGTTGCGCAACACGGTTTCGTATGTTGGTCGCCGCGAAGGCGGGTTCGGTGGTCAGGGCTGTTGGCCCGTCCATCGACTTGCAATCGCTGTGCGCAGGTCAATTGAGAACTTCACAGCGTGACAGAAGACGGCGCGTCGAACGCCCTGCCCTTAGTCCGCATTGAGCCGCTTGGCGGCCGACCTCCGCGAGTGAGCCGGGGCGAGCGGATCGAGGGTTGAAGGGCTGGTACCCGCGCTGTCGGCGACCCCTTTGGGTCGTTCTAGCTGGACCTTTTGAGGGCTGGTCGCAGCTCGACCGCACTGTGTCAGGCGCGGTTCGCGCTGCGACCACCCTGCACCCCCTTTCCGATTCGCTCTCTGTGGAGGTTTCTTGCCATGGCTTCGATTGCCTCGATGGTTCGCGTTTCCGCACGTCAGAGCGCCGTCTGGCGCCGCTGTACGGGATGCACGCTCCTCGCGCCGCTCTCACCGGCCGCTACTCACTGCAAGTCCTGCCGAGCCGAGCCGCAGGCGGCGCGTCCGCGGCGGCTGAAGGCCGCCTAACACTTCGAAGGAAAACGATCATCGATGCTGCTCAACCTGAACGACAACGACGCTGACGAGCCGACGCCGGATGATCTGGCCGCGATCGACGCCGAACAGCCGCTGATCACTGCCGAACTGATGTGGCTGAACGCCGAGATCACCATGTTGAACGCGGACGAGCGCGGCGGGCCGAGCCCGCTGGACTGGCGGCGGCTCCGCCGTGCCGAGGCCCGCGTCATCCGCGAGACGTTCGCGTACGTCGCTCGCAGCACGGCCCGTTCCAGCTCGCCCCGCGCGGCCTGATGGCCCGGACCTGGGCCGCGTTCCACGACGCGGATGGCGCCCGGTACGGCATCCCCACTTACTGGTGGCGAGGTGCCCCGGCCGGTTACGCCACCAGCCGTCAACTGCGTGCACGCGGTCTCTGCCCCGGCGGCAATCCGGTCGCTGCGCAAGTGCTCTGTCACGGCGTCGGCGGCACCCGCGCCGCTTACCTGTACCGGCTCGACCTCGCCCGACCCCAACGCGCCGCGACTCCGGCTGTTCTCGCCGCGCTCGCCAAGGCGATGCGCGCTCGCCGCACCTGCCCGACCTGCCGCCGCGTGCGGCCTTATGTCATCCCGCGCTCGCTCGGCGAGTGCCTTTCCTGCGCATCCCTGGAGGCTGCCGCATGACTGACCAGACCACGATCCGCAGCGCGTACGCGCCGGGCATCGGCTCGTTCGCGTCCGCTCTCGCTGGAGGGGGCAACTGATGACCGCCGCGACTCTGACCCGCACCGCCCGCAGCGCCTTCCCGCCCGCGGTGGACGACCTGATCCCGCTGGCCCACGACTACGCCGCCGAGCTGGGCACGACGCCTTCCATCAACCAGCTCAAGAAGCGGTTCCGGATCGGCGCACCGAAGGCCAAGACTCTCCGCGCCGCCCTGACCCCCGCCGAGCCAGAGCCGCTACGGCCGATCATCTTTGTCGAAGACGAGATGCAGAAGTACGACAACCAAGCGGCATTCGCGCCGCCCTCGGCATCGGTCGAGCCGGCCATCGCCGACGTGCCCGAGCTGCCGCCGACGAACGCGGACACCGACCCGCTCGCGGGGTGGATCCCGAAGCCGGTCGCACTGTCCGGCCAGCCGCTACCGCCGCTGCCGCCACGGCTTGACGACACTGAGATCGCCCGCCAGTCGTGGCCATCGTCCGCCGTGCCGGAGGCTGCGCCCGATGTCGCGAGTACCGAGCCTGCGCCGGCACGTGCCCGGTTCTCCCGGTACGGCATGGGCGCCCTGCTGACGGTGGTCGGGGTGTTGCTGGCCGGGGTGATCGTCGCCCCGATCGCCTTGTCGAGTCAGGACATCATCGCCTGGGCAGCCAGCCCGATCGGCCTGGGTCTGACCGGGCCGTGGCCTCTCGTGACGTTCTTCGCCCTTGATGCCGCCGCCGCCGTGTGTGTCGGCCTGGTCGTCTACTGCGCGTGGCGCGGCGAGTCGCCCGGGGTGTTCGCCTGGCTGGTGTGGGCGTTCGCCGGGATGAGCGCGTACGCGAACTACTCGCACAGCTCCGGCAGCGTCGCCCGCGACGCGGTGTGGTTCTTCCCCGCGATGAGCTTGGCCGGGCCGTTCCTGCTGGAAATCATCGTGCGCCGGGTGCGGCGCTGGGTGCAGGAAGTCACCGGGCAGCGCGCCCGGCACGCGGTCAGCTTCGGCTTCGCCCGGTGGATCCCCGGCGTGGGTGCGCTGCGGGAGACCTACGGCGCGTGGCGGCTGGCCCGCCTGGACGGCATCAACGACGCCGACCGGGCCGTGACTGCCTACCGCCGGCTTTGCCCCGATGGTTCCATCCGCGTCTTGCGCGCACTGCGCGAACGCGCCAACTGATTTCGCCCGGCGGCACAGCCCAAAGCCTGCAAGCACGTGCCGTGCCGCCGGTCCCCACCCCGTCAGCCCACGAGGAGCCTCCGGGAGAGGTGCCCAGTATGTCCGACCGTCAGTTGCACATCCAGCACGCCGAGGTCATCGACCGCAACCGCCAACACCGCCTCACCACTCAGGCCGAAGCGCAGCGCCTGGCCGACCAGCGCCGCGAACAGCAGGCCGTCCGCAGCGCCTGCCGCGACGACACCGACGAGATGTGACGGGCCGCATGATGTGGCGCCGTCACCACCACCTGAACGCAGAGGCCGCGGCGATGCTCGCCGCGGTCGCGTCCGAGTCGCTGCCCTACACCGACCCGCGTGCCGGCTACCCCGCAGCGGCCACCTACCGGGCCACCCGAACCCACGACCTCACACCCACATACACCGCCGAAAAGCAGCATGCGGACGGCGACGCTGCCGCCGACGAGATGTGAGCGGGGCGGCAGATGATGACTACCGCCCCGGCCTGCTTCGCCGCCGTGTTCGCCGCGTTGTTCGTCGCGCATCAGGTCGCCGACCACTGGGTGCAGACCGACCGTCAAGCCACCCGCAAGGGCAGCCCCGGCTGGCCGGGCCGGCGAGGGTGCGCCGCGCACGTGGCCACCTACACCACGACCGCCGCGGCCGCGCTGCTCGCCCTGGCCGCGGCGACCGGACTCCCGCTGAGCGCAGGCCGGGCGGCCGCTGGGCTGGCGGTCAGCGCGGTCACGCACTACGTCGCCGACCGGCGTACCCCGCTCAGGCGCCTCGCCGAGCTGGTCGGCGCGGCCCGGTTCTACACGCTCGGCGCCTGCCGTACGGGCCGTGACGACAACCCGTCGCTGGGCACCGGCGCGTATGCGCTGGATCAGTCCTTCCACTACGCGTGGCTGTTCGTCGCCGCGCTGATCATCGCCTGACTCAACCCCCTGGGAGAACCCGGTGAGTGAAGAAGAGATCGAGATCAACGAGGCACACGCCGAGCTGCGCACCCTGCGGACCGCACTGGCCGACCTGCACGCCTGGGCGGAACGCGTGCTCGACAACGAGCACACCGACCGGCAGTACATCGCCGAGCACCTGTCCACCGCAGCCGCGTCGCTCTCGACCGGCGACCCGGTGCCGGCCCGCCCGTACGACGACACCGACGAGTTCTAGCCGTGCTGTCCGCCGCCGCGCGCAATCCGTTGTTCCGCAACGGGTTCCGCGCGCGGCCCGCGACAGGCGCCGACCCAGGAGAGGGATCACATCAATGAACAGCAAGCCCAGCGATGACCTGTTAGCGGACATTGCCACCCCTGCCGAGGTCGCCTTGCTCCAGGCACGCGAGCGCATCAGGTTCGAGCAGCGCGAGAGGCAAGCCCTGCGCGAGCTTGCCCAGTTGCAGCGCTACGAACACGACGCGGTGAACGCCGACCGGGCCGAGCGTGACGACACCGACGAAGACGAGCAGTGAACGGAGACCCTGTCATGTTGGCTGGTAAGAACCTCGCCCGTGTCATCGGCGCCGGACTGCTCACCACCGCTGCTGGATGGATCCTCGCCGGCCATCCCGGACACCGCGTCGCCGGTACCGGCCTGACTCTGGCCGGGCTGGTCCTCATCGTCCTGCCGGTGTGGGCACGGATCCGGTCGACCGGCTCGGCCGGGCTGATCGGCCGGTGGGACCGACACGCCCGCCGCAACGCCGGCACCGCCTCCCGCTTCGACATCTGGCGCACCTCCTCGGGATGGGCGATGCGCCGCAAAGCCGCCGTGATCCGCCCGTCGCTCGCCTCCCTGTCGTGGTGGCGGCGCTGGCGGGTGCCGCTGCGCACCTTCGCCGTGCCCCTGGCGAGGGCGGGTCGGCAGACCGTGTGGACCTCCGGTGAGGAATCCACCCTGCGGATCGGCATCCCCGGCACCGGCAAATCCGCCGAACTGGCCAACCGGGTCATCGACGCGCCGGGAGGTGTGGTCGTCACCAGCACCGCCACCGACCTATACCACCTGACCGCCCCGCTGCGCCGCGGCCGGGGGCCGGTGCAGGTGTTCAACCCCGGCGGGCTCGGCGGGCTCACCTCCACGCTGCGCTGGTCACCACTGTCGCACTGCACCGACGCGGCGACCGCCGCCCGCCGGGCCGCGGACCTGATCGGGCCGACCGATGCGCAGGGCGGCGAGGGCGCCCGGTGGGCGGCACAGGCCCGCCGGGTCCTGGCCGTGTGGCTGCACGCCGCCGCACTCGGCGGCTACCGCATGGCCGAGGTGCAGGCATGGTGCGCCGACCCGGACACCGCCCGTGAGGCGATCCTGACCGCGCTCAAGACCTCGCCGCAGGCCACGGCGATGCGGCAGGCCGCCGCGCAGTCCATCGACATGAGCGCCCGCACCCGCGACGGCGTCATGCTCGCGATGGCCCCGGCACTGGCCTGGATCACGCTGCCGTCAGCCGCGCAGGTCGGCGACCCCGACCCGGACGCCGCCGTGTTCACGGTGGCCGAACTGACCGACCGGCGCGGCGCCCTGTACCTGCTCGGCGACGACGACGGCACCGTCGGCCCCCTGGTCGCCGCGCTGGTCGCCGAGATCGCCTACCAGGCCCGCCGGACCGCGGCATCCCGCCCGGGCGGGCGCCTCGACCCGGGCCTGACGATGGCCCTGGATGAGGTAGCGCTGGTCTGCCCGACGCCCCTGGACAAGTGGATGGCTGAGCTGCGCAAACGCTCGATCACCATCCACGCCGCCTGCCAGGGCCTCGGCCAGCTCCGCGAACGCTGGGGCAAAGACGGCGCGTCGATGATCCTCAACTCCGCCGCGGCGGTGCTGGTCTACGGCGGCTGCAAAGACGCCGAAGACCTGCGCGCCTTCGCCGACCTGGCCGGCGACCGGGAGGAGACCACTCACACCCGCGACGCCGACGGGCGGGTCACCGGCAGTAGCACCCGGCGGGTGCCGGTCATCGCCCCGGCGATGCTGGCCGGCCTGCCCAACTTCCAGGCCATGCTGATCCGTCGCGGGATGCGCGTCGCCGTCGTGCGCACACCGATCGTGTGGAAACGCCGCGACCTGCGCCGCGCCGCGAAACACCCCGCGGCCCGCCCGGCGAAGACCACTGCCCGGCGCATGCCCTCACCCAAGCCCCGCCCGGCCACCGCCGCCCGGACGGCCCGTTCCGCCGCCTGATCACCGAGGGAGAAACCAGAGATGACCACCGAACCCGACTTCGACCAGAACCAGCACTCCGACACGTTCGAGGCCCTCGCCCGCCGCTGCGAGGCCGGCGCCGAGACCCTGGAGCACGAGGCCGACCACGCCGCCGAGATCCTGGCGACCCGGGCCGGCGGCGACAAGGCCGACCCGCAGGAATGGGCCGCCAAGAACCGGGCCGCCGCGCACGCCGCCCGCGAGTACGCCGCGGCCCTGCGCGCCGAGGCCGGCGACCGCGGTCCGCTCGCCCGGATGACCCCGGACCGGCTCGCGCAGGCCGACCAGGTGGCGTCAGCCGCGAACCTCGGCGGCATCCTCATCGACGGACGCCGCATGGCCGAGCGGCAGGCGCAATCCGACTCGGTCTTCGACGAGAGCCACCGGCGGGCGTGGGAGGCCGGCGAGCACCCGAGCCAGGTCAAGGCCGCCGAGATCGAGGCCACCGGTCAGTTCACGCACGTCGCCGAGACGATCAACGGCGTCGAGCAGGTGCCGTTCTGGCGCCTCGGCTGGTCCACCGACGAGTCCGTCGCGCAACGGCAGACAGAACGCGCGGACAGCGACGGCGACGAGTTTTAGATCCGCCCGGAGCGCGGCCTCACGGTTTCGCGGCCCCTTGGCCGCGCTCCGGTCCCACCCCGCAGAACCTTCCTCAGAACCACAGGGAGAGACCCTGATGTTGCCACCCCTCCGAGAACTACTGAACCGGCTCCGGCCCCCACACCTCTGGTGGCTCGGCAAGCCCTACCGGGTCACGATCATCAACACCGCGTCCGGGGCGTACCTCCAGATCCACCACACCCAGGGCACCGAGTGGGTCGAACTACCCGCCCGGACCGGTTCCGGCGACCGGTCCGACGACCGTCAGCGTGCCGCCGCTGCCGCTGCTCTTGGTAGTCGCGGACTCACCTGGACGCTGCCCTGGCAACTGGACTCCCACGGTGACCTCACCGCCGAGGTCACCCCGCTCACCCGACGGGAGGACCCCCGATGAGCGAACCCACCCCGGACCCGGCGGGCTTCGACTGGACCGCCGCCGAGCACGACGTTGCCGAGGTGGTCGACCTCGACGCCGAGCGGACCCGCCGGACCGCGGTGCCGGTCGACCCGAACGCCGACGACACCGAACCCGACGACGATGCGGACGGTCCGGCCGGGCCGGTGATGGTCGACGGGATCGACGCGCAGCGCCGGCCCCGGTTCACCCTGTCGGGGTTCCGTGACGCGACCCGGGTGCCGATCGTCCCGTCGTGGCTGAAGTCCGGCACCGAGTTCGTCAAGAACGCCGCCGCGCTGACCGGCTTCGGCGTGCACTCCCTCGGTTTCCACACGGTGCGGGTGCCCCTGTACGCCGCGGTGCTGACCATGCGGGCACCGCGCGGCTTCGCCCGGATCTGCCGGGGCTACAACCGGTGGCTGTGGGACCTCGAAGGTGAGCCGGTACGACAGTCGATCGTGCGGGCCGCGATCGACCACCCGGAGGAAGCCAAGATGTACGACCGGCTGACCAGCAAACGCGACCGGCGGGTCCGCTGGCGTGGCCTGGTCACCATCGCCGTCGCCGTAGCCCTGATCGCCGCGGTCGGGGCGGTCATGCTCGCCCCGACCTCCGTGCAATACACGGCGCTGGCGGTGCTGGTGGCCGCGCTCGGCGTGGCCGGCGCACCGACCGGTAAGCCGCTGCTGCGCACGGCGGTGGTCCGCCACGACGCGGCCCCGCTCACCAGCTCGGAGGTGTTCGCCGCCCTCGCCGCGCTGAACATCAAGGGCATCAACGACGCCATCCGCCGGGGCGACAACGGCAGCCGCTGGTTCCCCGCCCCGATCACCCGCGAGAACGGCACCGGCTGGCGCGCCGACGTCGAACTCCCACGCGGCGTGACCGCCTCCACGGTGGTCGAGAAACGCGAGGAACTGGCCGCCGCGCTGACCCGCCCGCTCGGATGTGTCTGGCCGGAGGTCAACGCCGAGGTCCACCCCGGCATGCTGATGCTGTTCGTCGCCGACAAGGACCTGTCGCGGGCCAAACAGGGCGACTGGCCGCTGCTGAAGTCCGGCGCGGTCAACCTGTTCAAGCCGTTCGCGTTCGGCACCGACCCCCGCGGCCGGATCGTCACCCTCACCCTGATGTTCGCCTCAATGATCATCGGGTCGATTCCCCGCATGGGTAAGACCTTCGCCCTGCGCCTAGCCCTGCTCGGGGCGTGCCTGGACCCGCGAGCCTGGATTCTGGCGTTCGACCTCAAGGGCACCGGCGACCTGTCGCCAGTGGAACCGGTCGCGCACCGCTACCGCGCCGGTGACGACGAAGAGGACATCGAGTACGGCATCGCCGCGATGCGCGAGATGCGCACCGAACTACGACGGCGCACGAAGGTGATCCGGGAACTGCCAGCCGACCTGTGCCCGGAAAACAAGGTCACCGACCACCTCGCCAGCATCCGCAAGCTGGGCCTGCACCCGGTCGTCATCGGCATCGACGAGTGCCAGATCTGGTTCGAGCACCCGAAATACGGGACCGAGTTCGAGGAACACTGCACCGACCTGATCAAGCGCGGCCCGGCCGCCGGTATCACCCTGATCCCGGCCACCCAGCGCCCCGACGACAAGAGCCTCCCCACCGGGATCAGCGCGAACGCGGTGCTGCGGTTCTGCCTGAAGGTGATGGGCTACCGGGAGAACGACATGGTGCTCGGCCAGTCGATGTTCAAGAACGGCATCCGCGCCACCATGTTCGCCCGCCGCGACAAGGGCATCGGCTACCTCGCCGGAGAGGGCGACGACCCGACCATCACCCGCACCTTCGAGATCGACGGCCCGACCGCGAAAACCATCGTCGTGCGGGCACGGACCATGCGGGAGAAGGCCGGCAACATCACCGGCCACGCCGCCGGGCACACCGTCAACACCGACGCGGTCCGCCGCGACACCATCCTCGAAGACGTCGCCGCGGTCATGTCCGACCAGGACCCGAAGCTGTGGTCCACGGTGATCGTCAAGCGCCTCGCCGCCCTGCGCGCCGACGTCTACACCGGCTTCACCGCCGACCAGCTCCGCGAAGCCCTCAAGGTCCACGGAATCAAGACCGGGCAGGTGTGGGGCAACGACCCCGACACCGACGAGACCGGCAACCGCAAGGGCATCACCCGCGATCACGTCCTCGAAGCGCTCACCAAGCGTGACCGCGACAACGGCACCGGCGGCCGGAAGTAGGCCGAGATCCGCCGCTAGGTCTAGCGGCACCCACCGCTAGACCTAGCGGCACCGCTAGCGGCACATCAATCCCCTGGCCAGCGCCCTAGCCTCTAGCGGCGCCGGCCCCTCACGCCCTGAAAACGGCCTGTGGAGGCATTTCGTGATGACCCTCGCCGCGCTAGCTAGCCTGATCATCGCCGGTTACGCAGCGTTCTACCTGATCATGTGTGGCGCGTTCCCGTTCGGCAACTGCCGACGCTGCCACGGCACCGGAAAGCTCTACTCGAAGATCTTCAGCAAGTCGTTCCGGCTCTGCCCGCGCTGCGAAGGCACCGGCCGCCGCGTGCGCATCGGCCGCCGCGTCTACGAGTACCTGCGCGGCGAGTACAAGACCGGCAGCCGATGAGCCGCGCAGCCCGGCTCCCCAAGACGTGGGGCGACCCGGAACACGCGCTCATCGTCCCGACCGCCTGCGGCGGGTTCCTCCTGTTCATCAAGTTCAGCAACACCGGGCGCCGGCGCACCGGCGTCGACCTCGGCACCCGGTGGGACGACTACGACGTGCCCGACGACCGCGAGATCACTGCGGCGGCCGAGGGCCTGGCCCGGCTCGGGCTCACCCTCACCGCCCCGTGGACGCCCGGCTCCGAGCGCTACTCGCTGACCGCACCCGTCGCCCTCGCACCCCGCACGCCGCACCTGTTCGCCCGATGGATCACCGCGCTCCGCGTACGGAAGGCAGGCACCCGATGAGCGTCCGCACCATGACCCGTTTCCACCGCGATCCCACCCCGCACACCGACTGGTGTAGCCGCGACCACCGCTGCGGCATCAACGAGCACCGCGCGGCCGACGTCGAAGCCCGCGAGGTCGGCGGCCGGGCCTGGATTACCCGCACCCGGGCCGGCGACGTCGAGTACGCCGAGGTCCGGATCCGGATCCCGTTGCACCGCATCGAAACCGGCGCCCGCTGGCAGCTCTCACTCACCCTGCGGCTCATCCGCGATCTGCTGACCGCTGTCGCCGTCCGGCCCGGTATCACCCGCACCGGACAGGCGGCCGTCGACACCACCCGCGGGCGGCGGGCAGTCGGGAGGGCCGCATGAAGATCCGAGCCTTACTCACCCGGCTCTTCTCCGGAGACACCGCGCAGGCGCCGACCAGCGCCGCGCACGGCAGCACCCACCGAGCCGAGGCGGGCGCTCAGATCGAGCCGCGGACGGCGTGGCGGCCGACCGCGCGCAGCGCCTACGGGCGATACATCCAAGCGTCGCAGCACCGGCAGGCCGCCATCGAGGCGATTCACCAGCGCGGCATCGAGCGTGGGATCGACCCGAAGGATGTCCTCGCCGCCTATGACCGTCTCGACGCCGGGCTGCGCGCCCACGGATGGCACCCCGACCAGTTCGACCACGGCTTCGACGACGAAGCCCCGATCGACGACTTCATGGACCGGACGGACGTCGACTACGACCCCCGCATGGCCGCCTACGACGCGCGGACCGCACGGCGCGACAACACGGACGCAGACGAGGCATGAACCTCTACGCGACCAACGACGGCCGGTTCCCTGACGACAGCGACGTCGAGATCCGCTACCCGATGACTGACGACCAGGTCCAGCGCGGCGAGTGGCCGTGGGTGGCCGGCTGGATCGCCGGGCAGTGCGGACCGAACGAGTGGGACATCGTGGTCGAAGGTGCCGGGCCGACCAGCTACGACGACGACGGCGAACCGCTCTACTCCGCGGCGTACCGCGACGCCTCCGAGATCCGCCCGGCCGCCGCACGCAGCGTCGCCGACCAGGACGCCGGGGACGAGGACGCCGCATGAGCCGCCCGCTGCCACTCGACGCGCACACGCCGAAGCGCATCCAACGCCGCCGCACCGCGGGATGGCGGATGCCCGGTAACACCGTCTACGTCGGACGGCCCACCCGCTGGGGCAACCCGTTTCCCGGCAGTTACTTCGGGCCAGCCGAGGCCGTGCGGCTCTACCGCGAATGGCTGGCCGGCACCGACCACCTCGGCTACCCCGACGCTGGCCAGCGCCGACAGCGCGCCCTCGACGGCCTGAGCAACCTCTCCGGCCGCGACCTCGCCTGCTGGTGCCCGACCGGCCAGCCCTGCCACGCCGACGTCCTGCTCGCCCTCGCCAACCCCACGGCCGCACCTGCGGCCGACCAGCGGAAGGACCGCCACCTCATGACCACCGCACCCACCCCGCGGCAGCGTCTCATCGACGGCCTGCGCGACCTCGCCGCCTTCCTCGAACAACACCCCGAGGTGCCGGTGAACGGCTATGCCTCCATCGACTACTGCGTGGACGGCGACGACGACACGACCGGGCTGGAAAACGTCGCCGCTGTCGCCGAGCTGGCCGGGGTCGCCGTGACCGACGTCGGCGGTCGGCCGGTCTGCGCGGACACCACCCACTTCTACGCTCGCCGCCGGTTCGGCCCGGTCGCGTACGAGGCCACCTACATCAAGCGCCGCGAGATGGACGACTACGACGCCCTCATGTCCTACCGCGGCACCGTCCGCGCCGCCACCACCGAACGATCGGAGGTCAGCAGCCGATGACCATCAACGCCGTCAACCACCTCGCCGACGTCCGCGTCGAGATGAACCCGACCGAGCGGCATCTGTTCTCGGCCCTCGCGACCGGTCTGGGCTACACCCCGGCCGCGCTGACCGCCGACCGGGAGACCGTCACGCACCTGCGCGCGGTCGCCGGGATCGCCGCCCGTAGCGTCCGCGTCGACCTGGAGGAGCAGCTCGCCGAACTGCTGTTCGACGCCGCGCACGACGCCTGCGACGACGAATGCGTGGGGGGTGGGCGCCGCTGGTGCGAGCGGATGGCCCGCCGGCTCACCGACCCGGGCAACCCGCTGGCCGACATCGCCGACGAACGCGAACGCCAAGACGACCGGTGGGGAGAGCAGAACCCCACCCCGACGGCACCGGCGGCACGTACGACGTGATCCTCGCCGACGCCGCCCGCCGGGCATGCCAGCGCGAGGCCGAGGCCGGACATCGCACCTGGCGCAGCATCCTTTTCGAAGAGGTCGCCGAGGCGTTCGCCGAGACCGCCCCGGCCGCGCTGCGCGCCGAACTGGTGCAGGTCGCCGCCGTCGCCGCCGCGTGGATCGAGGCCATCGACCGGCGGCGTGCCTACCGAGTGCCCGGCGACCACGGCGATACGCGGGCCGAGAAGCAGGCCACCTCATGCTGACCGTGGCGGACTACTTCTGCGGCGCCGGCGGTTCCTCGACCGGCATGCACCAGGTCCCCGGCGTCCGCGTCGTCATGGCCTCCAACCACTGGCAGCTCGCCATCGACACGCACAACGCGAACTTCCCTGACGCCGATCACGACCGCGAGGACATCACCCGCATCGACCCGCGCCGGCACCCGTCGACGGACATCGGCTGGTTCTCGCCGGAGTGCACCAACTGGTCGGTCGCCAAAGGCCGCAAGGTCGACTACGACGGCAAACCGGCCCAGCTCGACCTGTTCGCCCAGGACGACGAGCCGCCGTTGCCGGACGAGGCAGCGATCCGCTCGCGGATGCTGATGCAGGACGTCCCCCGGTTCACCGAGGTCCACCGCTACCGGGCCGTCATCGTGGAAAACGTCACCGACGTCCTCAAATGGCAGCACCTGGACGAGTGGCTGCGCCGGATGCGGCTGCTCGGCTACGCCCACCGCACCATCGTGCTCAACAGCGCGTTCGCCACCGTCTACGGGCCGGGTGCGCCGCAGCTCCGCGACCGGGCGTACTTCGTGTTCTGGCGCGAGGCGTATCGGGCGCCGGACTTCGCGAAGTGGACCCGGCCGCGGGCATGGTGCCCGACCTGCGGTGACGTCCGCGCCGTGTACGTCGACAAACGGCCCGGCGTGCGTCGCACCATGCGCTACGGCCAGCAGTACCTCTACCGCTGCCCGGCCACCTCCTGCCGGGGCCGGACGGTCGCCCCATACGCGCTGCCCGCAGCGACGGTCATCGACTGGGCGGAGCCGGCGCAGCGGATCGGGGAACGGGCCAAGCCGCTGGAGCCGAAGACCCTGGCACGAATCGCCGCCGGGCTCGCCCGCTACACCGGGCCGCTGCTGAGTCCCGCGGGCGGGACGTGGAACGACGACGCCCGGCCGGTCAGCGAACCTATGCGGGCGAGAACGACCCGCGAGTCCGACGGACTGGCGTGCCCGCCGATGCTGGTGCCGGTCGAGGGCCGCGACGGCAAGCAGGCCCGTACCGTCGGCGAGCCGATGCGGGCACAGACCGCCCGCGCCGAGAACGCCCTGGTGATCCCGCTGCGCAACAACGGCATCGCCAAACCGGCCACCGAGTCGCCCCTGCTCACCTTCGCGGCGGGCGGCACCCACCAGGCGCTGCTGATGCGCAACAACACCACCCACGGCGACCAGGGCCAGATGTCCACCCCGGTCGGCGAGCCGATGCGGGCGCTCACCACCGCCGGGCATCAATCCCTGATCCGCTTCGATCACCTCACCTACGGCTACGACACCGGCAAACTCCGGCCCCTCGGCGTGCCGCTGCCCGCGCAGACCACCGTCGAAGGCGACGCCCTGCTCGGCACCGCCCCGGCCGCCGTGGACGTGGACGCCTGCACCTTCCGGATGCTCACGGTCGATGAGATCCGCGCCGGGATGGCCTTCACCCCCGGCTACACCCTGCTCGGCACGGCGAAACGGGCCAAGGTCCGGATGCTCGGCAACGCCGTCACCCCACCCGCCGCCCGGGACCTGGTCGCCGCCGTGGTCGAGGCCATCACCGGCGACGCGCTCGACCTCGCGGCATGAGCCAGGGCTGGCTGGACTGGCGCTCCCACAGCGTCGGTCCGGCCCGCCCGTGCCGGATCTGCCGACGTCCGGCGATCTGCCGCGACGAACACGACCGGCCATGTCACAAGGTCTGCGCCGAACAGCACCCCACCGGGTCGCCTGCTCAGGACCGGGACGCCCTGGTGGTCCAGCTCGACGCCTACCGCACTACCTCACCCGCACGCCACATCGCCTAACCCGATCACTGAAAGGGACCGTCGTGGCCAACGACACCACCATCACCGTCATCGGCAACCTGACCGACCACCTCGACCTGCGGTTCACCCCGTCCGGCGCGGCCGTGGCCAACTTCCGGGTCGCGTCGACACCCCGCTACCTCGACCGCACGTCCGGGGAGTGGCGCGACGGCGAGCCGCTGTTCCTGTCCTGCCACCTGTGGCGCGACCCGGCGGAGAACGCCGCCGAGTCGCTGACCCGCGGCACCCGGGTCATCGTCACCGGGCGGCTGCGGCAGCGCTCCTACGAGACCAGCGAAGGGGAGAAGCGCACCGTCGTGGAACTGGAGGTCGACGAGATCGGCCCGTCGCTGAGGTACGCCCGCGCGACGGTCAAGAAGATGGCCCGGACCGGCGGCCCGGCCGCCCCGGAAACCGCCGCGCCGCGCAGCAACGGCGACGCGTGGGCCACGTCCACCGGTGCCGGCCGCAGCGGAGCCGACTTCACCGAGGAACCCCCGTTCTGATCCGTCTCCGGCAAAAGGGGTACGCGACGCCGCTGGTCGCGTACCCCTGCCCTTGTCGCCCCGCCTCATGGAGAGGACACCGCCGTGACCCGACCTGACGATCCGATCCTGGCGGCGGCGCTCGAGTACGCCGCCGCCGGGTGGCCGGTCTTCCTGCTCGGCCGGACCAAACGCCCGGTCGCCAACTGCGCCGCCTGCCGCACGGCCGGCACCGGCCACGACCCGGCCGCCTGTGCCTGCCTGACCTGCCACGGCTTCCACGCGGCGACCACCGACCCCGCCCGGCTCACCCGGATACGGGTGCGGCACCCGCGAGGGCTGCTCGCGGTGCGGACCGGCGCCGCGTCCGGCACGGTCGTGGTCGACATCGACCCCCGCAACGGCGGCCATCTGATCCCCGCGCTGATGCCGCCGACCGCGTGTGTCCGCACCGGCAGCGACGGCTGGCACCTGTACTACCGCCACCCCGGGCATCCGGTCTCGTCACGGGCGCTGCGCGGCCACCCGGGCGTGGACATCAAAGCCGACGGCGGCTACGTCGCCGCCCCGCCGTCGATCCACCCGGGCACCGGACGCCGGTACGCGTGGGCGCGGCGCGGGCCGGTCGAGGAGATGCCCCCCGCGCTGGCCTGCCTGGTCAAGGCCGACCACGCGCTCACCCTCCCCGCGGCCACCGGCCCGATCACCACCACCGCCGCGGGGGGCATCTCCTACCCCGATCGGCTGCTCGACGCGCACCTGTCCGCCGTCGCCCGCGCCCCCGAAGGCCGCCGCCGCGCGACCCTGTACGGCGCTGCCCGAGGCATCGCACGGATGGTCGCCGCCGGTGCCCTCACCCGCGACGACGCGTGGACCGCCCTGACCCAGGCCGGCCACGCTGCGGCGCAGAGCGACCGGGACATCCGCGCCGCCATCACCGGCGGATTCCGAGACGAGGGAGTCGCCGCATGATCGAGCCCCGCCGACACGACGACGCCCCGAAAATCTCCCAACACGCATGGCACGGCCCGCTCGGCGAAGCCGCCGCCCGGACCGCGCCGTCCACCGAAGCCGACCCGGTAGCCGTCCTCGCCACCGCCTTGGCCGTGTTCGGGGCGATGGCCGGCGACGGCCCGTACGTACGTGTCGGCGGGGCGAAACACGCACCCCGGATCTGGCCGCTGATCATCGGCAAGACCGGCAGCGGCCGCAAAGGCACCAGCTGGCACGAGGCCCGCAACATCGCCGCGACCTGGGGCACCCAGGCCGACGCCTACCTCGGCTTCCGGGTCGCCGCCGGCCTCGCCTCCGGCGAAGGACTGATCGCCGCGCTCGCCGAGGACGACGACGACAGCTCCGGTATCCCGTTCGGCCGGCTCACCATCGTCGAGTCCGAGTTCGCCCGGGTCCTGACCGCAGCGAAACGCGAAGGCTCCACCCTCGGCCCGGTCCTGCGGCAACTCTGGGACGAAGGATCCGCCGCCACCCTCACCAAACAAGCCGTCCGGGTCGACGGCGCCCACCCCATCGTCATCGCCCACGTCACCCCCCGCGAACTCCGGCTGCGGATGGCCGAATCCGACCTCGCCGGCGGCACCATCAACCGGTTCCTGCCCATCTTCAGCGAACGCCCGCACTTACTCGCCCACGAACCCGCACGCCCGGACCTGACCGACCTCGGCAACCTGGTCGGCACCCGACTCCGCGCCGCCCGCGACCGCACCGAGATCGGCCGGGACGCCGCCACCGACCACCTATGGACCGAGGCGTATGCGGCCCTGGCCGAAGACGAACCCGACGGGCCACTCGGCTCCGTACTCGCCCGCGGCCCCGCCTACGTCATGCGCCTCGCCCTGGTCTACGCCCTCGCCGACGGCGCCGCCACCATCGCCGCCGAACACCTACTCGCCGCCCTCGCCGTCTGGGACTACGCCGCCCAAACCGCCCGGATCCTGTTCGCCGACACCATCACCAAAACCAGCCGCGACAAGCTCACCCACTTCCTCCGCGTGGCACCCGACGGCCGGACCCGCACCGAGATCACCGCCAAATGCTTCGGCGGCAACATCGCCGGAACCGACATCGAAGCACTCCTGACCGAGTTCGCCGACGCCGGACTCATCGACACCATCGCCACCAAACCCGCCCGCGGCCGACCCACCACCCTCTACCGCTGGACCGGCCCCACCAGCACTACGTCAGGCCTCACCGGGCTACTCGCCACACGAACTTACGAAGTTACGAAATAAATGCCCTGACCTGCGGAAACGCCGCGCACCCCGGCTACGAAGTAAACGAACTAAGTCCCGCCAGCCACCGACTTACTTCGTTTACTTCGTACCACCCGTCCGGCACAAAACCGCAGGTCAACCGACATATTTCGTAACTTCGTTAGTTCGTAGCCCCGAGCGCTACACCGCGATGAACAACTGCGGTAACTCCGCCAGCGACGCGCGCACCTCTCGGTGCCGCTGGCGTCGGGCTTCCTCATCCTGCACCGCCGCCTTGTACGCCTCGCACAGACGGGCAGTCATCGCTGGGTCCGCCGACTTGCCCCCCAGCCGCTCGTCAAGCCGACGGAGCATCTCGTCGACGATCCCCTGCGCCCAGGAGGACACCCCTTCACTGTTGTAGCTGCGCAGAATGCTTTTCTCGTGAGGAGAAAGGCTCATCCACAGCGACACAGGGAACGAGGCTTCTCTTCCGGCGGGGTAGTAGACCCTGCCCTCGCCGACCGAGGGCATCTTGCCGCCGAAATACTTCGACCCACCGCGGAGCACATCGCGAACGTGGGAGGCCAGGAACATGTCCCCCTCCTCGCACTCGAATGTTGGGTAGTGCGGGTCTACCTCCACGTAGCTTCGCGACAGGTCGTTTCCGCTCTGCCAGACGACGTGCCAGTGGGGTGGATTGTTTGCGCACTTGTCAGGGTGATAGTTCACCACCCCCCACGGAACACCGTTCAACGTCCCGTCATTCGCGATCAACGGGGTTTCCCGAAGCTGTCGGAAGACAGCGAGCGTGACCTGCTTGCCCTTCAACGTCAGTGTCTTGATCTCCACACTGGCCGTGTGAATCTCCGCGTTGTGAACGGTGAGGGGCGGCTGCGGCGACACGGAACCTCCTAGATCGACCACCATCACTTATCAGCCTGCCATCTAGACGGCCGCCGGTCACCCTTCGCTCACGGCGGCATCAAGTCTGCTGATCGACTACGCACTCCACCCCGATGCGAAACCGCGCGGACTCCGGACCGCCTGAGAGCCGCATAGACACATTGGTGCGTCCCGTCATACCAACCGCCCCAGGATCTTGGCTCAGCGACGCTCACAGACCGGCCTTCATTTGGCCTCTGTGAGCGTCGCTGAGCTTTCCACCCAAACACCTGCCCGAATGCCGTTGGGGCAGGTAGCGCGCATCTGGAGGCAGAAGAAATGTCACGCAACTCGGAGTATGAGCCGGCGTCATGGGCGATTCCCCGCGCCCGCCGCGCATTCCAGCCAACACCGTCAGCCCCCGCCACCGCAGATCGGCCCGTGTTCCTCACCCCGGAAGAACTCGCCGAGCTACTCAAACTTCCCTCGGTGGAAACCGTCTACCAGTGGCGCCGCAAGCACACCGGGCCGCCCGGCTTCCGCGCCGGACGCCACGTCCGCTACAACCTCGCCGCCGTCCTCGCCTGGGCCGAGCAGGAGACCGGTAAAGCCGCCTGACGACTGTGACCGGCAGCCGCGCCGGCTGCCGGTCACAGGACATCCCTTCCCACCATTGCCCGAAAGAGGATCGTGAACCATGGCAGGGCACATCCAAGACCGCTGGTACAAGACCGAGAAGGACGAGAACGGCAAGCCGCACCGCGTCAAGACTGACCGCCACGGCACGGGCCTTCGATACCGCGCCCGCTACATCGGCCCCGATGGCACCGAGCAGAGCCAGTCATTCCCCGACCGCCAGAAGGGCCGGGCGGAGCAGTGGCTGACGCAGATCAAGGCCGACATGTCAGGCGGCGACTTCATCGACCCGAAAGCCGCCCGGATCACCTTCGGGCAGTACGCGGAGAAGTGGCTGGCCACACTCACATCCGATCCGAGCACCCGCGCCTCCGTCCGGTCACAGATCAGGCTTCACGCAATTCCCTACCTGGGCAAGCGCCCGATGGATTCATTCGAGCCTTCCCACATCCGGGAGTGGCTGAGCGAACTGGAGACCGCGGTGCCCGCCGCCTCCTACCGGCACGTCATCTTCGGCAACGTCTCCGGCGTCTTCATGGCCGCCATCGAGGACCGCCTACGCAAGTCGAATCCGTGCCGCTCCCGCTCCGTCACGGTGCCGCCCACAGCACCGAGCAGGGTGCGTCCCTGGACCGCCATCCGGACGTTCGCCGTCCGCTCTGGCCTCCCGGAGCGGCTCCGAGCGATGGTGGACGCGGCCGGCGGGTGCGGCCTGCGCCAGGGAGAGGTGTTCGGCCTGCCGGTCGATGAAGTGGGATTCGACACTGGGTGGCTGCACGTGGGATACCAGGTCAAGAACATGAGCGGACATCTCGTGTTCTCCCCGCCGAAGCGCGGCAAGGTCCGCGACGTGCCGCTCGCTCCAGCCGTCGCTGACGGCTTCCGGGCCCACGTTGAGCAGTTCCCGCCCGTGGCGGTCACACTTCCCTGGCTCCGGCCTGACGGCCCGCTAGTGACGAAGGAACTCATGTTCACGGCCGAGGAGGGCGGGGCCGTCCGGCGAAGCGACTTCAACACCTACGCCTGGAAGCCCGCCCTGGTCGCTGCCGGAGTCATCCCGCCGCCGGAGCGGGGGAAGCGGCACCAGTCCGCCCGCGAGCACGGAATGCACGCCCTGAGACATTTCTACGCCTCGGTGCTGCTGGACGCGGGCGAGAACATCAAGGCCTTGAGCACGTACCTGGGACACAGCGATCCGGGGTTCACCCTGCGGGTCTACACGCACCTGATGCCGAGCAGCGACAACCGCGCCCGCAACGCGATGGACAGCGTGTACGGCAGGGCCGTTTCCCGCTCCGACGGCCCACAGACGGCCCAGGAGCAGTAAACGAGACGGGGGGCCAACGGGATCACCGCTGGCCTTCCGGTCGTTCTATGGACTCCCTGAGCGCTCTGACCTGCGCTTACAGCGCGCCGAGGTAGCGCTCCCGCTCGTACGGGGTGACCTCGCGCCGGTACTGCTCCCATTCCTGGCGCTTGTTGCGCAGGAAGAAGTCGAAGACGTGCTCGCCGAGCACCTCGGGGATCAGCTCGGACTTGGACATCACGTCGATCGCCTCGGCGAGGTTCTCCGGCAGGGCGTCGTAGCCCATCGCCTTGCGCTCGTTCGGCGAGAGTGACCAGACGTCGTCCTCCGCGCCCGGGGGCAGCTCGTAGCCCTCCTCGATGCCCTTGAGGCCGGCGCCGAGCATGACCGCGAACGCCAGGTAGGGGTTGGTCGCCGAGTCCAGCGAGCGGACCTCGACCCGCGCCGAGTTCGGCTTGCCGAAGGCCGGCACCCGGACCAGCGCGGAGCGGTTGAGGTGGCCCCAGCTCACGAACGCCGGGGACTCGGTGATCCGGTCCGGCAGCTGCATCGGGAAGAGCCGCTTGTAGGAGTTGACCCACTGGTTGGTGACCGCGGTGTATTCCCGGGCGTGCACCAGCAGGCCGGCGATGAACGCGCGGGCCGTCTTCGACAGCTTGAGCGGGTCCTCGCCGTCGTAGAACGCGTTGCGCTCGCCCTCGAACAGCGACAGGTGGGTGTGCATGCCGCTGCCGGGCTGGTCCGTGTAGGGCTTCGGCATGAACGTCGCTCGCACGTGCTGCGAGAGCGCGACCTCCTTGACCACGTGCCGGAACGTCATGATGTTGTCGGCCGTGGTCAGCGCGTCCGCGTAGCGCAGGTCGATCTCCTGCTGGCCGGGGGCGACCTCGTGGTGGCTGAACTCCACCGAGATGCCGATCCGCTCGAGGGCGAGCACTGCCTGGCGGCGGAAGTCGCGGGCCACCGAGTGGGTGGTGTGGTCGAAGTAGCCGCCGCCGTCGACCGGGATCGGCACCGAGCCGTCCAGCGGGCCGTCCTGCACGAGGAAGAACTCGACCTCGGGGTGGGTGTAGAAGGTGAAGCCCTTCTCGGCCGCCTTGGCGAGCATCCGGCGCAGCACGTGCCGGGGGTCGGCCCAGGCGGCGCTGCCGTCGGGCAGCAGGATGTCGCAGAAGATCCGGGCGCTCTCGCCGCTGACGCCGCCCTCGAACGGGAAGACCTGGAACGTGGTCGGGTCGGGCATCGCGACCATGTCGGACTCGGAGACCCGGGCGAAGCCCTCGATGGCCGAGCCGTCGATGCCGACGCCCTCCTCGAAGGCGGACTCCAGCTCCGCGGGTGCCACGGACACACTCTTGAGGGTGCCCAGCACATCCGTGAACCAAAGCCGGACAAAACGGATGTCGCGCTCTTCGAGCGTACGAAGCACGAACTCCTGCTGTCGGTCCACGTCAACCCCTCGTGCTTGCCCGGCGATCAGTCTCCCCCGGTCCCATTACGCCGAGATTACGCTGACGGCCCCCCCGGCGGGTCGCCCGGGTGAGTCCCGATGTGGATCACAGATCATCCGGCAGGGGACGGCGACACGCCACGCCCGCGCTGGGGAAGAATGAGGGCATGCCTTCGCTGCGTGTCGCTCTCGCCCAGGTGAACTCCACCGTCGGGGACATCCCCGGCAACGCCGCCGCCGTACGGCACTGGACCAGGACCGCCGCCGAGGCCGGCGCCCAACTCGTCGCGTTCCCCGAGATGATGATCACCGGCTACCCCATCGAGGATCTCGTCTTCCGGGACTCGTTCGTCGCGGCGTCGCAGGCCGCCCTGCACACCCTCGCCGCCGACCTGGCCGCCGACGGCCTGGGCGACGTCGCCGTGATCGTGGGCTACGTGGACTCCGACGGCCCCGCGCCGACCGACTCCGCAGCCCTGCCGGGAACGGGGCGGCGCGACGCCTCGGCGCTGCTGCTCGGCGGCGAGATCGTCGCCACCTACTTCAAGCACCACCTGCCCAACTACGGCGTCTTCGACGAGGACCGCTACTTCGAGCCCGGCGACTCCCTCACGGTCGTGCGCCTCGGCGGCGTCGACGTCGCGCTCACCGTCTGCGAGGACGTGTGGCAGGCCGGCGGGCCGTTCGCCGCCGCCGGCCGGGCGGGGGTCGGGCTCGTGGTGAACATCAACGCCTCCCCGTACGAGCTGGACAAGGACGATGTCCGGCTGCCACTGGTCAAGCGCCGCGCCGCCGAGGCCGGCGCGACGGTCGCGTACGTGAACATGGTCGGCGGCCAGGACGAGCTGGTCTTCGACGGCGACTCGATGATCGTGACCGCCGAGGGTGAGCTGCTCACCCGGGCCGGGCAGTTCACCTCCGAGCTGCTGATCCACGACCTCGAGCTGCCGGCCGCGAGCTACACCTCCAACCCGTCCGGCGACGCCGGCGCCGCGCCCCGCGCCTCGGCCGTGGCGCCGCTGGGCGAGCAGCGGGCCGACGACGGCATGGGCATCGAGCGCGTCGCCGCCGGCACCGCGCTGCGGCCGCTCGTCGACGGGCCGGCGGTCGGCGGCATCGCCGAGCGGGTGACCGACGAGGCCGAGATCTGGTCGGCGCTCACCCTTGGCCTGCACGACTACGTGGAGAAGAACGGCTTCCGCTCGGTCGTGCTCGGCCTCTCCGGCGGCATCGACTCGGCCGTGGTGGCCGCCATCGCGGTGGACGCCATCGGGGCGCAGCGCGTCGTCGGCGTCTCGATGCCCAGCGGCTACTCGTCCGGCCACTCCCGGGACGACGCCGCCGAGCTGGCCAAGCGGACCGGCCTCGACTACCGCAGCGAGCCCATCCAGCCGATGGTCGACGCGTTCCTGGCGAACATGTCGCTGTCCGGCCTGGCGGTGGAGAACCTGCAGGCCCGGGTCCGCGGCGTCATCCTGATGGCGCTGTCGAACCAGGAGGGCCACCTGGTGCTGACCACCGGCAACAAGAGCGAGCTCGCGGTCGGCTACTCGACGCTCTACGGCGACTCGGTGGGCGGCTTCAACCCGCTCAAGGACGTGCCGAAGACGATGGTGTGGCGCCTGGCGAAATGGCGCAACGCGGACGCGGCGCGCCGCGGCGGGGAGCCCCCGATCCCGGAAAACTCGATCATCAAGCCGCCGAGCGCCGAGCTGCGCCCGGGCCAGGTCGACAGCGACTCGCTGCCGGACTACGACGTGCTGGACGCGATCCTGGCCGGCTACATCGACGGCGACCAGGGCCACGACGACCTCATCGCGGCCGGCCACGACGCCGCGCTGGTCGACCGGATCCTGCGCCTGGTCGACCTCGCGGAATACAAGCGCCGGCAGTCCGCGCCGGGCACCAAGATCTCGATCAAGGCCTTCGGCCGCGACCGGCGCCTGCCGATCACCAACCGCTTCCGGGAGGGAACCAGGCAAGATAGCTGACTCGCGGGCGGGGTGTGACCGGCTCCACTCAACCCTGACCTGAACGGTGTCCCGGGTGCGACGATTTACCTCACAGACCCGGGGACCGCACGCCGCGGCCTCGAGGGAAGGAGACAGAGATGTCCGAGATCCCCACGCTCTACGGGGGCCCCGCCACCCGCCGCGTCCGCACCCGCGACCTGATCGCGGCCAAGGAGCGCGGCGACCGCTGGCCGATGCTCACCTCCTACGACCAGTACACGGCGACGATCTTCGACCAGGCCGGCATCCCGGTCCTGCTGGTCGGCGACTCCGCGGCCAACAACGTCTTCGGCTACGAGACGACCCTCCCGGTCACCACCGAGGAGATGCTCTCCCTGGTACGCGCGGTCGTGCGCACGACGAAGACCGCGCTGGTCGTGGCCGACCTGCCGTTCGGCACGTACGAGGAGGGCCCGACCCAGGCCCTGCGCACCGCGGTCCGGTTCATGAAGGAGGGCGGCGCGCACGCGATCAAGCTCGAGGGCGGTCGCCGCGTCGCCGAACAGATCAAGGCGATAACCGGGGCGGGCATCCCGGTGATGGCGCACATCGGCTTCACGCCGCAGAGCGAGCACACCATCGGCGGCTACCGGGTGCAGGGCCGCGGCAGCGGCGCGGAGGAGGTCATCGCCGACGCCCGGGCCGTGGAGGACGCGGGGGCGTTCTCGGTGGTGCTGGAGATGGTGCCGGGCGAGGTCGCCAAGCAGATCACCAAGGAGCTCGCCATCCCGACGGTGGGCATCGGCGCCGGCCCGGACACGGACGCTCAGGTGCTCGTCTGGCAGGACATGGCGGGCCTGCGCACCGGCAAGGCGCCGCGCTTCGTGAAGCGCTACGCCGACCTGTCGGGCGTGCTGACCGAGGCGACGCGCCGCTTCGCGGACGAGGTGCGCGGCGGCGAGTTCCCCGCCGAGGAGCACACCTTCTGAGCCGGGCGGTGTCTCGGGCAAGATCGGATCAGTGGCACACTTCGTCCATGTCCGTTCCTGCCCGAGTCAGCCTTGCCACCCTCGGCGTGACCGACGTTGCCCGCGCGACGGAGTTCTACGAGTCGCTGGGCTGGCGCCTCTCCCCCGCCTCGGTACCCGGGGTGGTCAGCTTCTTCCACACGGCCGGCGGCCTGCTGTCGCTCGTGGCGACGAATGACATCGCGGCCGACGCGGGCCTGGCCGCACGCGCCGCGCCCGCGAACCTGACGACGGAGTTCCGCGGCACGATGCTGGCGATCAACGTGGAGAGCCCGGCTGCGGTGGACGAGGCGCTGCGCACCGTGGTGCAGGCGGGCGCGACCCTGGTCAAGGCGGGCGGCGCCGCGGAGTGGGGCGGCTACCTCGGCTACTTCACCGACCCGGACGGGCACCTCTGGGAGATCACCCACAACCCGGCCTGGCCCCTGGACGAGGCGGGCGTCCCGCACCTGCCGTGACGGCCGCGCCCCGGGTCCACACGCGGCACCCGGCCGGATCGGCGGTAAGCCGGATCGGTCAGGCCCTCGAACAGAGCGCTTCCGGTCGCGATCAGGCCCGCTCGACGAGGACGCTGCGGACAGCGGGCCGGTCGCGATCAGGCCCGCTCAAAACGGACGCTGCAGATAGCGGGCCGGTCGCGATCAGGCTCGCTCGAAGAGGACGCTGCGGGTTTCGGGGTCGGCCTCGGTCAGTCGGACCCGGATGCGTTCGCCGAGCGGCAACTCGCCGAGGCAGCGGGCCTGCACCGCCGGGTCGTCGATGGCGACGGTGCCGCCCCGGGGACGCCGGTTCTGCTTCTGTGCGGCACCCGGCTGGGCCTGCTCGGGCGCCGCCGCCGCCGGCTGGGCGGCCGGTTTCGGCGGTGCGTCGATGTCGAGCACGCCGGCCTCGAAGGTCTCGCCCACCCGGTGCGCGAGCAGCACCGCCTCCGCCAGGGACACCGCACCGCGATCGGCCGCCGAGGCGACCCGGTCGGTGGCGGCCATGCTCCTCGGCAGCCGGGGCAGCGCCTCGCGGGCCCACTGCGGCACCGGCCGTCCGTCGTGCAGGGCCAGGCAGACCTCGGTCGCGTAGCGGTCCGCGAGGCGGCGCAGCGGCGCGGTGACGTGTGCATAGGGCGAGCCGACGCCGCCATGACCCGTCTCCGCCGGCGGCTCGCCGTCGAAGGCCGTGTAGGCGGCACCGCGGAGCAGGTCCGCTGCCTGGTTGAGGAACGCGGCGCCGCGCGGGCTCGCCGGGTCGACCGACGCCACGACGGCACCGACGGAGTCGTCCTCGGGCCAGGCGACGCCGAGCGAGCCGGCCGCGGCCCGCAGCCGGAAGACCGCCTCTGGCTTGGGCGCGGGCATGGTCCGCAGCAGGCCGATCCCGCCCTCGAGCATGAGCATCGCCGCGGCCATGCCGGTGAGCAGCGAAATCTGGGCGTTGTGCTCCTCGACGCCGAGCGGCGCACGCAACACCAGCCGCCAGCCGTCGCCGTCGGGCTCGACCTCCTGCTCGGGCAGCGGCAGGCTGACGGCCCCCCGGTCCGCCGCCCGGCGGGCCAGCAACGCCCCGAGTTCGGGCAGCAGCGCGATCGGCTCGGGCGCGGTGCCGGCGTCGACGGCGGCCTGCAGCCCGGCGTAGTCGAGCTTGGCCCGGCTGCGCACCCGCGCCCGTTCCAGGGCGATCGCGGCGATCGCGCCGTCGCCGTCCACGTCGATGGTCCACAGCACGGCGGCGCGGTCGACGTCGGGCAGCAGGCTGACCGCGCCCTCGCTGAGCAGCGGCGGATGCAACGGAATCTTTCCGTCCGGCAGGTAGATCGTCTGCCCGCGCGCCCAGGTCTCCGCCTCGAGCGGGCCGCCCGGCCGCACATAGGACGCCACGTCGGCGATGGCGTAGCGCACCCGGTAGCCGCCGGAGGCGGTCCGGCTCAGCGCCATCGCCTGGTCGAGGTCGCGGGACGTCGCCGGGTCGACCGTGACGAACGGGATGTCGGTGCGGTCGACCGGCGGCAGCGCGGTGGCGCCGGCGGCCTCCTGCGCCTCCCGCATCGCGTCGGGCGGGAACTCCGCGGGCAGCTCAAGCTCCCGGCGCAGCACGGAGAAGTCGATGCTCGGCGCCCACACCCTGTTGATCGGCACGGCTCATTCCTACCAGGCGCGCACGAGCAAGGGGCCGCACCGAGTCGGCGCGGCCCCTGCTCGTGCGGCGGTGCGGATCAGCGTTTCGCGGCCGCCTTGCGCGCCGGAGCGGCCGAGGTGGCGGCGCGGGTGTTGCCGGCCGCGATGGCCTTTCGTGCCGCGGCGGGCGTCGGCGCCCTCTTGACCCGGCCCGCGTTGGTGGTGGAGTTCTTGGTCATCGTGGCCGGCTTGGCGTTGGTGGCCTTACCCGCGCCGGTTGCCCGGCCCTTCGCGGCGGCCGCGTTGGCGGCGCTGCGGGCGGTGGCCTTCTTCGCGGCGGCGATCTTGGCGGCCGTGACGGCCGCGGACCGGGCCGCGACCGCGGCGGCAGCGGACTTCGCGGCCGCCGACTTCACCGCGGTCGCCTTAGCGGTCGTCGACTTGGCGGCCGTCGCCCGCACGGCTGTGGACTTCGCGGCCTTGGCTCGCGTGGTGGTCGACTTCACGGCCGGCGACTTCGCCCGCGCCGCCGTCGACTTCAAAGCCGTTGACTTCACGGCCGCCGACCTTGGCCGTACCGCCGTCGGTTTCGCGGTCTTGGCCCGCGTGGCGGCGGACTTCGCGGCAGTGGCCTTGGCCGCCGTCTTGCTCGCGGAGGCCTTCTTCGCAGCGGTCGCCTTGGCTGCGGCCGACTTCGCCGCCACCTTGGCGGCCGACGCCCTTCCGGCCACCGGCCTCGCGACCGTCGACTTCGCAGCCTTGGCCCGGGCGACGGACGCCTTCACACCCGTCGCCTTCGCAAGGCCGGAACGCGCGGTGGTCGCCTTCGCAAGGCCGGAACGGGCGGTGGTCGCCTTCGCAAGGCCGGAACGGGCGGTGGTCGCCTTCGCCGCGCCGGAACGCGCAGTGGCCGCCTTCGCCGCGCCGGAACGCGCAGTGGCCGCCTTCGCCGCGCCGGAACGCGCGGTCGCCGCCTTCGCAGCGCCGGAACGGGCGGTGGTGGGCCGCGCGGCCGAGGGCCGGGCAGCGGCCGCCGACTTGGCGACCGCCTTCTTCGCAGCCGCGGCCTTCGCAACCGCTGACTTCGCAACCGCCGACTTGGCTACTGCCTTCTTCGCGGCCTCGGACCTGGCGACCGCGGACTTCGCAACCGCCGCCTTGACCGCCGAGGCCGACTTGGCCATCGTGCGCTTGGCGGCCCCGGCCTTGGCGGACACGGCCTTCGCGGCGGTCGTCGCCTTCGCCGCGGACGCCGTCGCACCGGCGGACCGCGCCACCGCGGACTTCGCCGCCGAAGCGGCCTTGGCCGCGGACGCCTTGGCCGCGGACGCCTTCGTCACGGACGTCTTCGCCACGGACGTCTTCGCCACGGACGTCTTCGGCACGGCGGACCGCGCGGACGTCGACCTGGTCGCCGTCTTGGTGGCGGGCGCCTTGCCGGCCGCGCCGGACCGGGCGGCCGTCGCCTTGACCGCGGTGGCCCGGCCGGCGGTGGACC